>NZ_DOPT01000036.1:0-78209 GCF_003512625.1 Herpetosiphon sp.
CGGGGTGAAGAACATGATTAATGTATCTTAATTATAGGGGCTGATTTGTGTATCGAATATATCCAATATTGATTATGTTCAGTCTGGGGCATACCGCACGAATAGTGTTTCCCGGGAAACACTATTCGTTCTGTAATCGATAGCTCAGCATCACCCTAGGAGGTATCGCTGCTATCGCTGCCGTTATGGAACTGGAACGAGTCGCTGCACGATCGCCACTGCCGCCGGAATCCCCCTATCGCCATCGATCTGCTGTCCCAATACGGCCGCCCGCTGCTGCATGGCAGCATCACGTACCACGCGCTCAATCGCATGGCCTAACTGCACACTGCGGAGAGATGTTCGCGCGATCGGTGGCGGCCCGACCCCTAACTCTGCTACCCGCTTCCCCCAAAATGCCTGATCGCCCATAAACGGGACGACAATTGATGGGACACCTGCCCGCAATGCAGCGGCGGTCGTGCCCGCTCCCCCGTGATGGACAATCCCTGCTAGGTGTGGAAATAACCACGCATGTGGGATGGCCTCCAGCAGATGGACGGTCGGGGGAACATCACGCACCGTCAATCCGCCCCAGCCCGCCGCAAGAATCCCACGCTGCCCCGTTTGGGCCAGTGCCTCCAATGCCATGCGCCCCGCAGCTTCGGGATTGCGGCCACCCATACTGCCAAACCCAAGATAGATCGGGGGGGGACCTGCCGCAAGGAACGCCACGAGATCGGCAGGGGGTATCCACCCCAGCGGTGGGTCAAGAAACCAATAGCCCGTGACGACATGCTGCGGGGGCCAATCATTGGGGCGTGGCAGGACATGCGGACTATAGCCATACATGACAGGGATCTGCTGGCGCTCATACTGGCCAAAGGGGCCACCCAACGGTGCAGCGGGCAATCCAAGGGTCGTCCGCGTTGCTGCATCGGCGGCGTGCAAGGTTTGCCAAAACACGAGCTGCATCACGCGGAAAGAGAGGCGATTTAGCATGCCCCCCAAGGTCGCAACGGGGATAAGCGGACTAGGAAACCGACGCGTTGGGGTAAAGGGAAAGAGATGGGCGATCAGAATCGGGATCTGTGCTGCTAATGCGGCGGTAAACGCGCCACCAAAGCCCGCCATGCCCGCAATCAACAGATCGCTCCCGTGAATGATAGTCGGAATCTGGCGGGCTTGCTGGGCGGCACGGCTGCGCATCTCGCGCTGCATCTGCCGAAGAATCGTCACGAAGTTGCCGCGCTCGAGGGTGGCACGCCATGGGGGACTATTCAGCAGCGCTTCAATGCTCTCGCCGGTTGAGACGAAGGTTAAACCTGCATCCGTGACGAGGCCAGCGAAATTGTCACTGGCCGCAATCCGAACGGTATAGCCCGCTGCCTGTAAGCCTGCCCCAAGGGCAACATAGGGTTGGACATCGCCCCGGGTTCCCCCCGTCATGATTGTGATAGTTGGCATCACCGCCTCCGTATCGCTCGGGATAAAGGTATGATCTGCGACCGCCGCCACTGGGCGCTAGGATAGAACGACCCTCGCACGATTGAGCGCATGGGCATGGGCGAAGCACCGACGGAGTACGGTCGTCTCCATCGGCATCAGCATACCATGGCCCGTGCCGCTATGTCACCACCCGCACCAATCCATCTTTGACCAACTCTACCAGCCCTGAATCCCATTCACCTCGACTTGGAGCCAGCCACCCCGCCCTGTGAGCGTGCCCGTGCGGCTATCCTTGATATGCGTGACCTGTGCCCCGACCTGCGTAATCAAGTCCAAATGCTGCGTAATCAGCGCTTGGTCATTGAGCGATTCCAACGGCTTGGGAATCCAGCGCGAGCCGTCGCGTTTCCAGACGAGCAGCCCGCGCCGCATCAGCGTAATGCCCATGGCCACCTGTTCCTCAAGGGTAGGAGCCGCAGCCATCAGCGTTTCGAGCCGCGCAGGCTGACCGTTTTGGGCCTGCCAGAGTCGCAGCACATCAATCGGAATCGCATCCACGGTGGCCCGCAGCGCTTTCAAGTGGGCTTGAATCTCACTGTGTTTCAACCCTACCCAGTCCAGCCGCGCCATCGGCGTGACCCCTGAATCGTATCGCGCACTTGGCGTGGACTTTTCCACGCCTCGACTACCAGCGGCACGGTGCTGCCTCTTCATGACACAAAGTACTCTCCCCTTCTTCTTATCCTAATCTTTTCAACTGATCATTCACCCATCCCTCTTCTTCAGGAATCTGCACCATATGGTATAGAATGGCCGTTACTTGAAGCCGATACAACCGCACCATGATACGCCTTTTCTTTATCATACAAATCCATGAAACCTTCGGACACGCTGTTTCAAGTCAATTATGAAGTGAAAGTATAGCATCTTGCCTAACCCGTGTCCTAGTGATCTGTGTCATCAGAATTGCCAACGGATATGCTACCGACTTGGAGGCAGTGTCAGTCTTATGCGTCTGCGATGCTCCCGCGTAGAAGGCCCAAACCCACGATTTTATATTCGCTATGCGGCGGCCAATCGGTGGCAGGCGGCGTTTTGTACGGGAGATCTTGTTGTATGCCAGTATGTGGAGGCCTATCAAAGCCGAAAAAAACTGGTCTTGCAACGAACGACACGCAAAGCGCAGCCGACGATGTGGAGAACCAGCACCCTAACATGCACTGATGCGCATTCGCCTGATCGCCCAGCCGTTGCACCGAAGGGGAATTTACAGTACAGGACGCTATTCCGCTTCACGTTCGGACAGAGCCGACTCATAATCCACCCGATAACAGGCTAGGCTGTTGCCAGAACCTTGCCATTGGCGGCTGTGGATGAGCTTGAGCGCGATGGGTGGACGACCATTGAACAGTGGAATACCGTCGCCAGCAATGATCGGAAAGGTGGTGAGATGGAGTTCATCGATCAAGCGATGGACGAGCAAGGCATTCCACAGGACACGGCCCATGAGGATGAGCATATCTCGGCCTGGCTGCTCTTTGAGAGTTCGGATCTCATTGGGAGCATCGGCAATGGAAACGATACGCGTATTCTTCCACGGCGCGAGATCAGGCAGACGGATCGTGTCCGAAATAACCAGTTTATCGGTACGGTGGTACAGGTCGGCCAGCTCACGGCGGATCGGTGTAGCATTGGGGTCATTGGGAACACTAGTCCAGTACTGCTTGTTGCCGAGAAAGGATGTTCTCCCACTAAGAATGAGGGTGTCAGCAGCACGCAACCGTTCTGCGGCGTAGTGATCGAAGTTCTGGTCATCGACGTAGTCAGAGTGATAAAACTGAAACAGTTTGTCGATCGTTTTGTCTTTTGCCTCATAGTATCCATCCACCGTAACGATGAAGCACCCTCCTTTGGTAGCTGTAGCTTCAATCCAGCGAGCGTAGCAGTCCGCTGTGACACGGATTGTCACATGGCAGCACGATTTAAATTTTTGGGACTGGTATACAAGCACAAAAACATGGAGGTACGTCTCAACGGATGAGGTGAGTTTATTTTCATGCCTGCAGCGCCGACTGTGTTGGAGAGATTAAACCCCCATCCGTGGGCCGCCAAAGTCAGCACGGTATCATGCAGCAGACCTACGAGTCGATCGATTACCCGTCCCGTGAAAACGGCTCAACGGTGAGGTGTCCCATGGAATGGCTCACGGTATGTAAGTAGTACCCATGTTTATTGTGCAGCACGGTAGTCGTGGCTAAACGTGCGCATCAACACCAAGCAATAGTTTTTGATTGCTCGGCTCAGCTTGCCAAAGTTCACGCATAGCTGGCGATGTTTCGAGTAGATCATTTAGTGGGCCTTGGGCTGCAATCTGACCAGCGTCCATAACAATTACCCAATCGGCAAGCTGAAGGACGGCGCAGCGATGCGAAACAACCAGCCATGTGGTTGGGTGCTGACGTAGGCCTTGCCACAGTTGTTGCTCAGTGGTCACATCTAAGGCACTCGAACAATCATCAACGATCATCAACTCGCTCGAACGCACTAACATTCGCGCTAAAGCTGCTCGTTGTAGTTGACCGCCCGATAAACGCACGCCCCGTGAACCAAGTTCGGTCGCTAGGCCTGCGGGCATATGCTGTAGATCTGGCGCTAATACACTCGTTTCAATCGCCTGTTGTAATTCATTAGCGCTCAAATTCAGCCCTAGGCTCAAATTATCGTGCAGCGAGCTGCTCAATAAGCGCGGCACTTGCGCGGTATAAGCACAATTGGGGGGAATGAGTTGCTCTGCAGGTTGTTCGATCGGCTGATTATTCCAGAGAATCGTGCCATGGGCTGGCACTAAACCAAGCAAGGCCCGCAATACGGTGGTTTTGCCTGAGCCAACTTTGCCCGTAACTACCACAAATTGGCCACGCTCAAGCCTGAAATCAATCGCTTTGATACCAGCTTGGCTGTTGGGGTAGCAATAGCTTAAGTTGCTTATATCAAGCCGTTGCAATGCTGGCAAGGCCTTGGCTGGGCTAAAATCCAGCTGTTGATCGGGCGTAATCGAGCCATGTTCAACCAAAGCGCTTGGTGCTGCATCCTTTAATAGCTGTTGCATGCGCTGGAACGAAACTCCAGCCTGTTTGTAGTGGGTCAACAACAAGCCAATCAGTGAGGGCAAACGGGTAACCATTGAAAAATAATAGACAAACAGCGAGAAATCACCAACACTAAAATTGCCAGTACGCATTGCCTCGCCTGCTAGCAACAAAATCATGCCCGTGCCAAGGCTAATTGTGTTGGCGTAAACGGAGCTAAGCAAGGCCGTAAATGCCCGATCTTTGACCATAAACTGGCGACGTTGGTCGTTGAGTTGTTGAAAATGGCCGATTACCGCAGTTTCAGCATTCGCCACTTTGATCGCTTGGGTTGCCCCAAACATTTCGCCCAGAAAATCGGAAACCTTGCTCGTTGCGGCGCGGCTGGCCTGACGATAGCGCTGAATCCGCTGATTGGCAACGGTAAAGGCCGAAACCACGATCAGCAATGGAACCAAAATAACCAAGGTTACCTGTTGATTGATTTGTAACAGGATTCCTAGCGCAATCAGGCTGAACAGCACATTACCAAATACATCAAGCAGCCAAATGCTAAAGGTCAGAATTTCCTCAACATCATCGCGAAAATTGTTGATCGCCGCACTTGATGAGGTATACAAGGCTTGGGCACCTGGCTGAGCCAAAATCCGCTTCAGCATATTTTTGCGCAACAAGCCTGCAATGTTATATTGCACCGAGATATCCATCGCGGTTCCAAGTTGGGTCAATAAACGTCGGCTAATCTCAGTGGTGATCAAGAGGGCTAAGAGCGTCCAGATGCCAAATACCGCTGGAGCCGCGCCGCTGAGTTGGTCGAAAATTGCCCGATTGATCAGGCCAGGCAGCAAGGGCGAGATAAAAAATATGCTCCAAATCAAGACCCCAAAGCCATAGATTGCTGGCCGATAGCGGATCAAACGCAGCATTAATTGCCAAGCTTTCATGCGAACACCTCGGTTATGCCATGTTGCAACAGTTGGCTATACTGCGATTGAGGGTTTTGTAACAGTGCTTGGCGTGGGCCAAACTCACGAATTGTGCCAGCATCGAGCACTAAAATCGCATCGGCGCGTTGTAAGGTTGCCAACCGATGGGCAATGATAATTGCGGTGCGACCTGCCAACAGCCGATCTAAGGCGCGTTCGACAATCGCCTCACTCGCTGGGTCAAGCCGTGATGAAGCCTCATCGAGGATAATTAATCGTGGGTCTTTTAGCAAAATTCGCGCAAATGCCAAGAGCTGAGCCTGACCCGCCGAAAGCCCATTTGGCTTGATCAGCGTATCGAGGCCATGTTCAAGGCTGTTAAGCCAGTTGGTGAGGCCGAGGGTTTCTAAGGCAGCCAGCAATTGCTGATCAGCAATTCTGTGATCGAAAAAGCTCAGGTTATCGCGAACGCTGGCATGAAATAGTTGCACATCTTGGCTCACGAAGCCAATCGAGCGGCGCAAATCGGCTAAACTGGTGTTGCGAATATCGATGCCGCCTAAGCGAATTGTACCTTGATGCGGATCATACAAGCGTAACAAAAGCCGAATCAGGCTCGTTTTGCCGCTACCAGTCCGTCCCAATACGCCTAAAATCTGGTGGGCGGGTAATTCAAACGAAAGCGCTCGCAAGACTGGCGTATCGGTGTTATAGCCAAATGAAACTTGCTCAAACCGCAGATCAAGTGCTTGTTGCGGGATTGTCGGGCCAGTGCCATCAACGATTGCTGGTCGCTGCTGGCGCAATTCATCGATGCGCAAAATGCCGGCACTGGCTTTTTGAAACTCCTGAATTTGGCGTAAAATTTGCTCGAGCGGCGTGGTGAGCAAGCCAATATAGGCTGTGATGATATACACGCCACCAATTGTCGTTTGTTGCTGTTGATACAGGTAGATACCAATGCCCAAACCCAAACCACTGGCGATAATAAACATCGATTGGCCAGCGTTATAGAGCCAAGCGGTGGCTAGCTCAGCTTTACGAGTTTTGCGATAGAGCACGAGCATTTGGCGATAGAGCTGTTGCATCACATAATTGCGTGCGCCGCTTGAGCGAATATCTTCGGTTGCCGCCAAGCGTTCTTCTAAAAAGCCAAACAGCTCAGCACTCGCTTGGCGTGATTCGCCCCAGAGTGGTACGCCAACCCGTTGCATTTTTTGCAACAGGCTGATCGCCGCTGCCACACAGACGATTAGCCCAACTGCAACCCGCCAATCTTCCAAGGCCAAGGCCACAATAATCCCCAGCAGCAACAAGCCATTGCCCAGCAATTGAATAATAAACTGGGTAAAAAAGTTGGCTAAGGTCGTAACATCGCCGTCGATGCGCTCGATTAGCTCGCCTGGTGTTTTGTGATTGTGAAAACTACTATCCAAGTGCAGACAATGGGCGGTCAAATCGGCACGTAAGGCATTCGTTGCGGTCCAGCCAATTTGCTCGCTCAGATAAACCGCACCGAGCGCTAAAAGTTGTTGTCCAAAGGCGATACCCATAAAGAGTAATGCCAGTTTGGTCAGTTGCTCCAAAGGTTGAGCAGCGAGCGCCGAATCTAAAAATCGGCGCATAATTTGCGGATTAAGCAATTGCAAGCCAATGCCCAGAAAAACCAAGCATCCTAAGCCGAGCACCCGCCCACGCTGTGGCTTGAGATAGGTTGCCAGTAAACGACGATAACGCGCTAGCGGAAACTGCATGCTTATTCCTTTGTACTTGCCAAATAGGTTTGAATCGCCTGTTGCAGAATGGCACAACCTTGAGCGAGCAAGGCTGAATCGATGGTTAATGGCGGCATGATTTTCAGCACACTATCGCCACGACCAACCCGCTCGATAATTAACCCTTGGGCAAAACATTCTTGCATAATCGTTTTCGAAGCGGTTGGGCCAAGTTCGGCAAAATCAATCCCCCAAACCAAGCCTTTACCACGAATTGCCAAGCGCGGATCGAGCGGCACTATCTGGGTTTGCAAAAAGCTTTCGAGTTGCTGGGCAAGTGCCTGAATTGAGCTACTGAAGGCATCAGTTTGCCAATAATCGAGCGCAGCAGTTGCCCCTACAAATGCCAATTGATTACCACGAAATGTGCCAGTATGCTCGGCTGGCTGCCATTGATCATATTCAGCCTTGATCAAGACCAGCGCCATGGGTAAGCCATAACCACTAATCGACTTGGAAAGCGTGACTAAATCGGGCACAATTCCAGCCGCCTCAAACGAGAAAAAGCTGCCAGTCCGACCACAACCAACCTGAATATCATCGCAGATCAGCACAATGCCATGGCGATCACAGAGGTGTCGCAATCCTTGCAGCCATTCGGTTGGGGCAACGTAAATGCCGCCTTCGGCCTGAATTGTCTCTAGGATGATCGCCGCTGGTTTATCGAAGCCAGAATGGGTGTCGGTCAAGACGGTTTCGAGATAGTGCAACGAGTCGATTGCCGCTAATGGGCCACGAGGATAGGGCAAAAAGTTGGTGTGAGCCAGTGGCACACCAGCGGCAGCACGATGCTCGGCATTGCCCGTGACTGCTAACCCACCCAGCGACAAGCCATGATAGCCACCCATAAAACTGATCACGCTCGTGCGACCCGTGACTTTTCGCGCCAGTTTTAGCGCCGCCTCGACCGCATTTGCACCAGTTGGCCCACAAAATTGAACTTTGTAGGGCAAGTTGCGTGGCGCTAAAATAACCTGATTAAACCGCTCCAAAAAGCTGCGTTTGGCACTAGTATACATATCCAAGCCATGGATAATTTGGTCGGATTCGAGGTAGTCGAGCAGGGCTTGTTTGATCTGCGGGTTATTATGGCCGTAGTTTAGCGCTCCCGCCCCAGCAAAGAAATCGATATAGGCACGTTGTTGCTCGTTATACAGCAGCGAGCCTTGGGCTTGGCGAAACACCGTTGGAAACGAACGGCAATAGGAGCGCACATTGGATTCGTATTGGTCGAACGCGGTGGTATTGATCGTGGTTATTTCACGTTGCATTGATGATATTCCTTGTATAAGGTTATTGGCTATGGTTGATTTGGTTTAACAACTAAGAGCTATAGAAGATTGCTTGAACATACCAACAATTGTGCCGATAGCCCATAGCCATTATTGCTCTGCGTTTCTGCGTTAAAACCTCGATTGCGCATTTCCGACCCTATGTTCTCTGCTCTATGGCATTTGCTAAACCATGCACATGGGGCTGCCGCAGAATGCTGATATGATCGCCGCCGATTACCTGAATGTGCAGATTTGGAATGACTGCTTGCCAGCGGCGAGCTGCTGCTGGGTTGGCTTGAGCTTGCAGCAATTGAGCTTCCCCAAGATATATAGCGGGCTGATAGGCTTGTATGGCGTGGGCATGGCTGGTAAAAACCGCGTATAAGCGTTGTGCCAGATCGAACGGCAGATCACGATCAATTAGGCCAGCCTGTTGGGCTTGTTGATAGAGCGCCGCCAATTGTTGCTCAGCAGGCAGCACTACAATCGCGGGCCAATCGATCTGTTGCGCCGCCAATGGATCAACATCAGCAAACAGATCGGCGGCGAAGCTCTGAATCAATGGGAATGGATCAGGCGTTGGCTCGGCCAGAAAGCTATCGATCAAACTGAGCATAGATACCTGCTCGCCAGCAAGTTGCAGTTGTCGCGCCATTTCAAGCGCAACCAAACCTCCAAATGACCAACCAGCCAAACGATATGGCCCCTGAGGTTGCAGTTGTCGCAATGCTTGGCAATAGTCTTGGGCAATTGCTTCAACCTTGGCATGGGTTGTGCCGCCGTCAATGCCAGGTGCTTGCAAGGCATACACGGGTTGTTCAGGATTAAGTGCAATTGCTAGTTCGCTATAACAGCCAACCGTGCCCGCAATTGCATGGACACACACCAGTGGCGTGCGTGAGCCTTGGGGTTTAATAGGCACGAGTAGGTTAGGGAGCGCTGACACTGCTTGTTGCTGTTCCAATAAGGCAGCAAATTCACGAATAGTTGGTGCTTCAAAAATCATGCGCAATGGTAAATCACGGCCATAATGCTGGCGTGTGCGTAGCATCACCCGCGTTGCTAAGAGCGAGTGGCCGCCGCTGCTGAAGAAATTGGCATCAATACTGATTACGTCAAGTTGAAGTACGTCAGCCCAAATCGCCGCGAGTTCGGCCTCGTGCTGGGTACGTGGCACAACCAGCGGTGTTTGAAAGCCAAGGTTGGCAGGATTCGGCGCTGGCAGTTGTTGACGATCAAGCTTGCCATTACGGTTACGCGGCAATTGATCTAAAACCAGATATTGGTTTGGCAGCATATAGCTGGGCAATCGCTGTTGGAGCGCAGGCTGCACAAGGCTGATCAAATCAGGAGTATCGGAAACCGGAACCAGATAGGCAACTAATTGTTGCTGCCAAGGGTGCACCGCCGCCTCGCGCAACCAGCTCAATTCCGCCAAGACCGCCTCGATCTCGCCTAGTTCAATCCGATAGCCGCGCACTTTAACTTGCTGATCAGCGCGACCAATGAAGTGCAAAGCCCCATCAGCAGTTTGGCGCACCAAATCGCCAGTACGATAGAGCCGACTGCCATTATCAGCAAATGGGTTGGGTACGAAGGCGCTGGCAGTGCGGGCTGGATCATTCAAATAGCCCCGACCAACCCCAACTCCACCGATATACAATTCGCCGACTGCGCCCAATGGCAACAATTGCCAGTTTGGATCAAGCACAAACACCTGCATATTGGCGACAGGCTTGCCGATTGGCATGGTGCTATGGCCTTCGGTCGGAGCAGAATCAAGCCGTTGCAGGGTTACATCGTCGGCACATTCGGCAGGCCCATACGCATTCAGCAACGGAATCTGCGGATAGGTGGCAAACCATTGACGGGCCTGAACTGGTTGCAAGGCCTCGCCGGTTGGCAAAACCCAGCGCAAGCGGTGCAATAAGGCTTGTTCAGCAGGGGTTTGCAATGTTTCAAGCAAGGCTTGCAACAGGCTTGGCACCGGCTCGAAAGTTGTGACTTGCTGTTCAGCCAGAGTTTGGGCTAAGGCCAACGGGTCACGCATCGTCTGATCATCAATGATTGCCACCGTTGCGCCAACCAACAAGCCCGACAGCATCTGCCACACTGAGATATCGAAGCATTGCGAAGCGGTTTGGGCCACCACATCATGGGCTTGGATTTCCAGCACCTGATTCATCACCAACAGATGGTTGAGCATCCCAGCCTGATCGATCATCACTCCTTTGGGTGTGCCAGTTGAGCCAGAGGTAAACAGGGTATAGGCCAATTGCTGCGGATGGGTTTGGCTTACAACAAGCTTGGTTGCTGCATCATTCCATTGTTCGATTAACTGCGGCTGATTGTGAAGCCTAAACAACGGCTGAACATGCTTAGCAAACCAACGGGCTAAATCGGGTTCGCAAATCAAGGCAGGAATCGCCAATCCCTGCAAAATCTGGGCGCTACGCTGGGCTGGCCACGCAGGGTCAAGCGGTAAATAGGCTGCCCCAGCGTAAAAAACACCCAAAACCGCAACCACAAAATCGCTGGTACGCGGCAACAAAATTGGCACGAGGGTTTCTTGCCTAACGCCATGCTGTTGCAGTTGGGCCGCCAAAGCCATAGCTCGTTGCTGCAAAGCCTGATACGAATACTGCTGATGGGCATCGCGCACCGCAATCGCGTTGGGTGTCGCTGCCACTTGATTGGCAAAGCGTTCTAAGAAATCAGCAGGGCCAAAATCGTGCTGAGTTTGATTGCTTAGCTTGAATAAAGCCGTTTGGGCTTGCTCATCAAATACGCTAATCGCATTAAGTGCTTGATCAGGCGCTTCGCCAACCACCCGTAATACTTGTTGATAATGCCCAAGCATGCGCTGAATCGTGGCCTGATCGTACAAATCGGTGTTGTATTCAAACCAACCTTCCAGCCCAGTTGCGGTTTCAGTCAAGGTCATGGTCAGGTCATATTTGGTACTATGCGCCTCGGTATCGAGAAAGCTCAGCTGCAAATCGGCGATCTCATAGTTGACCTTAGGCGTATTTTGCAGCACAAACATCACCTGAAACAACGAACCATAGCCTGCGCCACGGTCGGGCTGAAGCACCTCGACCAACTGCTCAAAGGGCAAATCTTGGTGGGCATAGGCTTCGAGCGTCGTTTCGCGCACTTGCGCCAGAAATTCGCGAAAGCTCAGCTGCGGCTGAACATCACAACGCAGCAGCAGCATATTGACGAAAAAGCCGATCAAATGCTCAATTTCAACCCGATCACGATTGGCAATTGGCGAGCCAACCACAAACTCTTGCTGTTGGCTATAGCGAGCCAGCATCAGCTGAAATGCCGCCAATAACAGCATAAACATCGTGGCATGTTCGTTTTGGGCGAGGTGTTGCAACTGCTCCGTTAATACCTGATCAACACGAAATGGCAAGGCTGCGCCACGACCAGTCTCGTGTTTTGGGCGTGGTCGATCGGTTGGTAAGGCCAAGGTGGGCAAACGTCCAGCAAATTGGTTTTGCCAAAAGGCTAATTGCGCGGCCAAAACCTCGCCTTGCAAATATTCACGCTGCCAATAACTAAAATCGGCATATTGCAACGCTGCTGGGGTTAAATCGAGCGCTTGACCTGCAAGCAAGGCGCTATAGCAATGGCGCAATTCCTCAATAAAAATTGCCAACGACCAGCCATCAAAAATCGCATGGTGCAAGTTGAGAATCAGCACATATTGCTGCTCGGCCAGCCAGAGCAAACGACCATACAGCAATGGGCCTTGCGCCAAATCAAAACGATGGGCACTATCGATCAGTAATTGCTGTTCGATAATTGAGCGTTGTTCAATTGATAGTTGTTCAATTGTTGATGCTTGTTCAATTGCTGCTAAATAGCGGAGATCGACGATTGTTAAGTCAAAATCATGTTTTTCAGCAATCGCCTGAATCGGCTGATCGTTGAGCACTGGAAAGCTGGTACGCAGGCTCTCGTGGCGGGCAATCACCGCATCAAAGCTCTGCTGCAAGTATGCGACATGCAACGGGCCGTCAATCTGCACCGCAAACAAAATATTATAGGCTGGATTGCCAGGTTCTAGCTGGTCGATAAACCACAAGCGTTCTTGGGCAAACGACAGTGGAACTGGCTGGTTGGCTGGACGAGGCTGAATTTGGTTTGGCACGGCATGATCAATGCCTGCTTCTTCAAGCAAATAGGCCAGCAACTCAAGGTCATCGGTCGAAAAGCCTTGGGGCAAGGTTTGGGTCATGGTTGGCTTATCCTTCCTGCGGCCTTTTGTTGCAAGGCCTGTTTGGTGCTGGCACTCATGGTTTTGATCTGTTGCAGTGCGGTGGCAATTTTATTGATTCGCTCTGCCTGAGCTTGATTCGCCAGCAAATGCTGGCTTAATTGGGCAATCGTTGGATAATCGAACAACATTCGAATACTTGTAGTTACCTGTAAAAGCTGTTGCATGCGCGAGACAACTTGGGTGGCGTTGAGTGAATGGCCGCCCATGCGGAAGAAATCGGCATGAATATTATCAATTGACAAGCCCAAGACCTCTTGCCACATATCGGCAAGGGTTTGCTCTAGCGCTGTTTGCGGCGGGGCGGCCATTGGCTGAAGCGTGGGTAATTTGTTGGAATAGTGCTCCGCCGTCCAATGCCCAGCCAACTGAACAGCGCTAAGTGTGCTGGTAGGATGCTGCGCCATTTGGCCTAAAACCGCTTGGAAATCGGAGGCCAACGCTGCAATCGATTCAGCGACGAACAATTCGCTCGCATATTCTAGGGTCAGTTGATAGCCAGTTGCAGCGGGTTGCACCAACAGCACCAAATCGGTTTTGCTGGCCTGAATTGGCGTAGCTAGGGCTTGGGCTGGCGCACCTAAAACTAAGGGCTGACTGGGCGCGTTTTGCAACACCAACAAACTTTGAATTAGCGGAATCTGCGGTTGGTTGTTGCGCTCATGAGCCACGTTGGCCACAATCTGCTCGAATGGCAAGGCTTGGTGTTGGTATGCTTGTAAGGCAACCATGCGGGTTTGCTGCAATAGATCAAGCCACGTTTGCTCGGCGGCGCAATGCAGGCGCAAGGGCAAGATATTAATAAAAAAGCCAACGCAACGCTCAAACGCTGCATGCTCACGGCCAGCGCTGAGCGTGCCAATCAGCAGATCGCTGCGCTGAGTGCGTTGATAGAGCACGCTCGCCCATCCCGCCAGTAACAGCATAAACAAACTAGCGTTATTGGCGTTGGCCAAGCCTTGTAATGCTTGGATAACCTGCTGATCAAGTTGATAGGTTTGGCTGATGCCCAAGCCCTGCATGTGCGTCGAACGGGGGTAATCGGTCGCCAAAGCTGGGAGCGGATCAAGCTGGGCAAGCTGGGTTTGCCAGTAGGTTTGCAATTGGGCTAAGCACGCCGAATCAAGCTGCTGGCGCTGCCAAGCCACAAAATCAAGGTAATCGTAGGCTTGGCTTGGCAGCTGAATTGGTTGGTTTTCGAAGAAGCTTGCATACAGCTGACTTAATTCAGCCCACAGCACGCCCAACGACCAAGCATCAATAATGCTATGGTGGATAACTACCAGCATGATGGCGTGATCGTGGTGTTGCGCCAAGCCAACCCGTAACAATGGGGCTTGCGCCAAATCGAATGGCCGATCAAGCAACCTTAACAAGTATTCTAAGCTTGCCTGCGGCGCAGATTGGAGCTGCCAAACTGGCTTGAGCATGATCGTTTGTTGTGGAATACCCGCGATGAGCTGAATGCTGCTGCGTAACATTTCATGACGTTCGATCAGCCTTAGCCAGCTTTGTTCAAGCGCAACCGCATCAAGCAGAGCATCGATGCGCCATGCGTGGATGACGTTGTAGGCGGTGTTTGGGTGTAATTGCTCGGCAAACCACAGGCGTTGTTGGCCAAACGAAAGCTGATGCAATTGCGTAGTGCGCTGATAGAATTGAGGTTCAGCCTGAGCAAAGGCTTGCTGCTGCTGATCGATTAACCGCGCCCAAGCTGCCAAGGTTGGTTGCTCAAACAAGCGCGTAATCGAAAGCTGAAGCTGCCACGTCTGCTCAATTCGTTTGAGCACTTGCATCACATTGAGCGAATGACCACCAAGCTGCAAAAAATTACTCTCACGCCCAAGCTGTTCCACGCCCAAGATTTCGCGCCAGATTATCGCCAAACGCTGTTCAGTTGAGCTTTGCAATGGTTGTTTAATTGGGGCATCAGGGCATGGCAAGGCCGCTCGATCAAGCTTGCCATTGGGTGTTAATGGCAGTTCGGCCAGCTGTACCCAAAAACTTGGTAGCATATAGCTTGGCACATGGTGGGCTAAGCTAGCGCGTAAGGCTTCGCAATCGATCGGCTGATTAGCAACCAGATAGGCGGTCAACTGCGGATCATCAGCCACCAGCGTAATTGGCTGAACCACAACCGCTTGCAATGGTGCTAAGCGCAGAATCTGGGCCTCAATCTCACCAAGCTCGATCCGAAAGCCACGAATTTTGACCTGCTGATCGTTACGTCCTAGGTAACAAAGCTCGTTTGCCGCGTTCCAATGAGCCAAATCGCCAGTTTTATACATTCGTTCGCCAGGCGTGGTAGCCCACGGATTGGGCAAAAAACGTTCGGCAGTTAAATCGGGGCGTTGCAAATAGCCTTGCGCTACGCCCAGCCCAGCAATAAACAATTCGCCAACATCCTTAGCGGCAACAGGGTGATAGTGCGCATCGAGGATAACGCAGGTCGTGCCAGTGAGCGGCTGACCAATCGCTGGCGGCCGGCTGGCAGTGCGCTCAACGAGCTGGTAGGTGGCATAGGTCGTGGCCTCGGTTGGCCCATATAAATTGAATACGCGCTGGATGTTTGGCTGTTGATAGAGTTGCTGCGCTAATCGCAAGCTCAGCGGCTCGCCGGCAAGATTCACCGTGAGCACGCTAGATGGAAGTGCCGTATGTTGCAACAACGTTTGCACCGCCGACGGCACGCTATTGATCAAACAAATCGGATGCTGCGAGTGAAACAGCGCTGGATCAAGCAGATTTTCCACCAGCACCAACGTACCGCCACTAATCAATGGCAGAAAAATCTCGAAGATCGAAAGATCAAAGTTGATCGAGGTTGCCGCTAAAATTCCAGCGCGTTCGGCTACGCTAAACGTGGTTTCAGCCCATGCTAAAAAGGTGAGCGCATTGGCATGGCTAATCAGCACACCTTTGGGTTGGCCGGTTGAGCCAGAGGTATAGATGATATAAGCAGGGATTGCGCTATGATAGAAGGGTTCGCGCCATGCCAACTCCCTCGACCAAGGCTGATCAATCAACACCCACTCAATGGTATTCAGGGGTAAAGCTGCTTGGCATGACGTTTCGCTGACGACCAGCAAGGCCTTGGCATCGGCCAGCATAAATTGCAACCGCGCGGTTGGATAGGCCGGATCAAGCGGCAGATAGGTCGCACCAGCCTTGAGAATTGCCAGCATCCACACGATGAGCTGTGGCGTGCGGCGCAAACAAATGCCCACAACACTCGCTGGTTGTACACCAAGATGTTGCAAATAGGCCGCTGCTTGGCTAGATTGTTGCTCAAGATCGGCAAAGGTTAATCCATAACCTGTAGGCGTTTGCACTGCCCAAGCGGCAGGCGTTTGGTTGGCTTGAGCGGTCACGAGTTGGGTAATATTTGAATAGCTCATTCGCCGACCGTCCGTTCTTGGCGCTTGGATGCTAAGGCTTGTTGGCGCTGCTCAGGTGTAGCTTGCTGGAGTTTTTGCACCAACTCGGCAATTTTGGCAGTTTGGCCAGGCTTGGGTTCTTGCTGTACTAAGGCTTGTTCAACACCGCGAATGGTTGGTTGGGCAAATAGGCTGCGCAAACTCAGATTGACCCGTAATAATTCGCGAATGCGGGTTAGCACCAAAACCGCATTCAACGAATTACCGCCAACCTCGAAAAAGTTTTGATCAATGCTGGCAATTGGTTGCTGCAAAATCTCAAGCCAAATTGCTGCAATCAGCGCTTGAATTGGATTATTGGGGGCAATACTTGATGCTTGCTCAAGCGTTACGTCAAGTTGCGCTAATAAATGAGCATAATCGCGTTTGCCGTTGTTGGTAAGCGGCAAGTGTTCGCACAGCAGCCAGAGATTGGGTTGCAGATAATGGGGCAGCTCGAGAGCCAGCGCTTGGCGCAATTGTTCAACGCTAAGCGCTGGCTGATTTGGCACAACCCAAACTACTAGGCGCTCGTGTTGATCAAGTTTTTGCACAAACGCCCAGCAATCAGCAACTCCTGCTTGGCGGCAAATCGCTTGTTCAAGTTCGCCTAGCTCAATCCGAAAGCCGCGCAATTTGACTTGCTGATCACTACGCCCAAGGTATTCTAGCTCGCCAAATTGATTAATCCGAGCCAAATCGCCGCTGCGGTAGAGCCGTGCCCCAGTGCTTGACCATGGATCAGGCACAAAGCGTTGGGCGGTCAACGCCGCTTGCTTGAGATAGCCCCGCGCCAAACCTGCCCCGCCCACATAGATCTCGCCGACTGCACCTTGAGGCACAAGTTGGCCGTACTGATCGAGCAGATACATGGTTAAGTCGGCGATTGGCAAGCCGATTAGGCTGGCTTTTGCCTCGATCAAGTCATTAAGCTCCAACCAACGCTCAGTCACATGCACCGTAGTTTCGGTGATGCCATACATATTCAGCAGTTGCGGGGCGGGCGCAGGATAGGCTTGATACCAAGCGGCGAGGCTGGCCAGATCAAGCGCCTCGCCACCAAAGATAATCAAGCGCAGCGCCAAATTCGCGGCCACCGCTGGCGTGAGTTGGGGTAATAGTTGACGAAACGCCGAGGGTGTTTGATTGAGCACAGTTATCGATTCGTCTGCCAACAATTGGCTGAACGCTTCGGGTGAGCGAGTTGTGGTACTTGGCACAACCACCAAACGTCCACCATACAGCAATGCCCCCCAAATTTCCCAAACCGAAAAATCGAATGCATATGAATGGAATAAGCTCCAAACATCATTGGCACTAGGTTTAATCGTAGCAACTGTCGCCTCGAATAAGCGCAACACGTTGGCATGGCTCAACAACGTGCCTTTGGGTTGCCCAGTTGAGCCAGAGGTATAAATGATATAGGCAAGTTGATCGGGATGGATAGTTGGTAATTGAGTGAGTTTGGTGGTTGGAAGTTGATCAAGGTTGAGAATGGTGGTTGCTTGTGAATTAACACTGTGCAACAGACTGTTTTGAGTAACAATTAAATTAACTTGGGCATCGGCCAGCATCCATTCGATTCGGCTGGTAGGCAACTGCGGATCGAGCGGCAGATAGGCTGCGCCAGCCTTGAGAATTCCCAAAATGCCAATAATTAATTGCGGCGAACGCTCACACAACAAGCCGATTGGTTGTTCAGGTTGTACACCTTGGGCCAAAAGCACATAGACCAATTGATCGGCAGCTTCGGCCAATTGTTGGTAGCTGATCGCTTGCTCGGCATAACTCAAGGCAATTGCTTGGGGCGTTGCCAGCGCTTGTTGGGTAAAACGTGCAACTAAACTATTGTTGATCGGGTAAACTTGCCGATTTGAATTTAGTAGATTGAGCACCTTATCCTGTTCAGGTTGCTGCAATAATTTCAGCTGAGCGATTGCCGTATCTGGTTCTACCAGCAACTGCGTCAAGAATTGGGCATAGTGCGCGGCAAATTGGCTGGCAAACTGCTGCGATAGCTGTTGTGGATCATAATTCAGCTCGCCCGTAATCTGACCCGCTTGCTCAAACAAGATCAGACTAAGCGGAAATTGAGGCGCTTGTTGGGCAAATGCATAGGGTTTGATTACCAGATTTGGGGCTTCAAGCTGGCCAGTTGGCATATTTTGCAGAGCAAATAGCGCTTGAAATAGGGGTTGTTGATCGAGTTTGCGCTCAGGCTGCAAGGCCTCAACTAGCAATTCAAACGGCAATTCTTGGTGTGCATAGGCCGCCAAGCTGGTTTGGCGCACCCGCTCCAACAATTGACGAAAGCTGGGCTGGCCACTTAAATCAGCTCGTAGCACTAAACTATTGATAAAACAACCAATTAAAGGCTCAGCTTCAGGCTGCAAACGCCCAGCAATCGGCGAACCAACCGCAAAATCGTGTTGCTGCGTATAACGGCTTAACAGCGCAAAAAAGCCCGCCAACAAGCTCATAAACATGGTCGTGCCATGAGTTTGGTTTAGGTTGGTTAAGCGTTCGACCAAGGCGCGATCAAGTTGGATTGGAATGCTGGTTGACATCGTTTGGGCGGGCTTTTGGGCTTCGTAAGGCAACGCCAAATTGGGCAAATCGGCCAATTGTTGTCGCCAGTACGTCAACAATTGCGTTAACTTTGCTCCCTGCAATTGTTGGCGCTGCCAGACCGCCAAATCACGATATTGCACCGGTAAGGTTGGTAGCTGATGCGGTTGTTGGTTCAATGTTGCTCGATAGATGTGGGCTAGCTCGTTGATCATAATTCCAATCGACCAGCCATCGCTAATCCAATGGTGCTGTGTGACCAAAAGAATATGCTGTTTTTCTGCTAAGCAGACTAAAACGCAACGCAGCGATGGCGCAATCGCGAGATCGAAGGGTGCTTCAAAGGCTGCCAACAACTGCTGATAGCATTCAGCCGCAGGATCATTGGCTGAACGCAGATCATAAAAAGCCCAAGGTAACTGCCAATTGGCGGCGACCTGTTGCAATGGCTGGCCATCCTGCCACAGCACATGGCTCCGTAAGATTGTATGGCGTTCGATCAGTTGCTCGAAACTCTGGTGCAAGGCTGTACGATCCAACTCGCCATTGAGTTCAATTGCCGCCGGAAGATGATAAGCCGTGCTGGTGGGGGCAAATTCATGCAAAAACCACAACCGTTGCTGGGCAAAGCTTAGCGCCACAGGTTGATCATCTTCCAGCCTTGGAATCGGCGCAAATTGATTGGGCTGAGTTCGCGCCAAAAATTGGCATAGTTCGGCCTTATGCTGGCGTAATTGGCTTAATAGTTGCTCACTTAGTACGCCTGGTGGGGCATCGTAGCATAAGCGCTCGCCTTCAAGCCAAATCCGAATATCGGCTGCCCGTAATTGGGTCAACAATTGCCACATGATTAAATTGCTCCTTGTTCGCGGGCTTGAGCTGGAGCTTGATTAGCCTGTTGCGCCCAGCGTAGGAGATCAAGCACATCAGCCAGTTGTTCGATTGTCGGAGCCTCAAATACGCTCCGAATTGGCAAATCGAGTTGCCAATACTGGCGAATTTGGCTGACCAAGCGGGTTGCCAATAATGAATGACCGCCAAGTTCAAAGAAATTCTGATTAATTCCAACTTGCTCACGTTGCAAGATTGCCGCCCAAAGCTCGGCCAATTTGGCTTGATCAGCGTTTTGGGGAGCGATAATCAGTCGTTCAGCGGTTTGCAGCTGGGGAATTGGCAAGCGCTGACGGTCTAATTTACCATTGGCATTGAGCGGCAATTGGCTCAACCAACAATAGCCACTTGGTTGCAGATAATGCGGCAACCGCGCTTGGACAAAATCACGTAGTAATTGATCGGAGACTGGTTTAGCTTTCGCCACCAGATAGGCGATCAAACGTGCTTGCTCAGCTACGCCAACCACAGCAACTGCGACCGAATGCAGCGCCGGATGCTGCAATAAACAGGCTTCGATCTCGCCTAGCTCAATTCGGAAGCCGCGAATTTTGACTTGCTGATCGCTACGCCCCAAGAAGCTCAACACACCTGCTTGGTTGTAACGCGCTAAATCGCCAGTGCGATACATTCGCGCCCCTGGTTCGCCCCAAGGATCGGGCAAAAACAGGCTAGCGGTGCGTTGGGGATCGGCCAAATAACCCCAACCAACCGCAATTCCAGCGATATACAACTCGCCTGCCACGCCGATCGGTACTGGCCGCAAACTGGCATCAAGTACATAAGCCCGCACATTGGCTACTGGTCGGCCAATTGGAATGGCGTTTTGAGGTAGCTCAACAGCACTGGCAATCGGCCAAAGCGTCACATCATCGGCGCATTCAGCCGGACCATAGGCATTCAGCAAGGGAATATAAGGATAGTGGGCAAACCATTGTTGGGCTAGCTCACGCGGCAAATGTTCGCCAGTTGGCAGCACCCAACGCAAAGCAGCCAAACTTGGGGTTTGCTCAAGGCTTGCAATCGTTTCGAGTAGGGCTTGAATCAGGCTGGGCACTGGCTCGAAGATTGAAACGTTAGCCGCTGCCAATTTAGCTAACAAGGCCTGCGGATCGCGCATCGTTTGATCATCAATGATCTGCATCCGAGCGCCAACCACGAGCGCTGTCAGCAACTGCCAAACCGAAATATCAAACGATTGGGCAGCGCTTTGGGCAATACAATCGGTTTGGGTTAGCGCCAAACGCTCGATCATTACGTCAATATGATTCAGCATCCCTGCATGGTCGATCATCACGCCCTTGGGTGTGCCGGTCGAGCCAGAGGTAAACAGCACATAGGCTAAATCTCGATCATGGAGTTGCACAAAGTCGGATGCAGGTTGATCGTAGCCCAACGCCTGAGCCAAATCGAGTTGCTGAGGCTGCGCTTCAGCCAAGGCATCAGTCAATAACCAATCGACATGCTGAGCAAGTTGCTGTTGGCGCTGCACTGGATGCTGAGGATCAATCGGCAAATACACCGCGCCCAATTGCAAGATCGCCAACAACGCTGCGACAAACTGCGGGTTGCGCTCAGCTCGTAGGCCGATAATTTGCTGGCGTTGCACCCCTTGATCGCGCAAATAGCCGGCAATTGCTTGGCTCGCCTGTGCTAAATCGAAGTAACTCCAGCGTTGTTCACGCCATGCGACGGCGATGCTTGTTGGCTGAGCTGCGACCTGCTGGTAAAAACATTCAAGCAACGAGCTGGTTTGGCGCGGTGCTGCGGTTGCGTTCCAATCAGCCAAGGCTTGGATTTCGCTGGGATGCCCAATATTGAGCTGGCCAAGCCTTGCCTTGGGCTGCGCTAGCATTGCGGCTAAGCCTTGTTGGAGATAATCGAGCATGCGCTGGCTAGTAAGTTGGTCGATGTAGCCTTGTTGATACATCAACTTGAAGGCCAACCCATCACCTGGCACAGCAACTAAGGTCAAAGGATAGTTGGTTTGCTCGCGCGAAGGAACCAAACGTAACTCTAAATCGCCCAAACCAGTTAAATCGCTACTGCTCACCGGATAGTTTTCAAAGACCAAGATACTTTCAAACAGCGGGCTATTGCGTGGCAACTCGCTGCATGCCTGAATTTCAATGAGCGAACTGGCCTCGTAACTGCGCACAGCACTCTCTTGAGCCTGCAAGGCTTGTAGCCAATCCAACACTGGCTGCTGCAAATCCCACTTAACTCTCGTGGGCAGCGTATTCACGAACATCCCGACAATCTGCTCAACTCCGGCCAAATCGGTTGGGCGGCCAGCCGTCGTTGTACCAAACACGATATCAGTTTGATGACTGTAGCGTGATAAAACCAAGGCCCACGCCGCCTGCAACAGGCTATTCACGGTTAGGCCATGATCGCGGGCAAACTGTTGAAGCTGCTGAGTTATAGCAGAATCAAGCTGGAGCCAACTCGCACTATAGTGTCGTTCAGCGTGGGTCGAGCCAAACCGTTCAAGCGCCAAGCTTGTTGGAGCAGTAAAACCGCGCAATAATTCACGCCAAAATGCTGTAGCTTGCTGATCATTATGTTGAGCCA
Organism: Herpetosiphon sp.; assembly: GCF_003512625.1. Classification (NCBI taxonomy): domain Bacteria; kingdom Bacillati; phylum Chloroflexota; class Chloroflexia; order Herpetosiphonales; family Herpetosiphonaceae; genus Herpetosiphon; species Herpetosiphon sp. Next base: position 22,230 of record NZ_DOPT01000036.1, read on the forward strand.
GCCATTGAATATAGCGTTGATAAGGAATTTCTGGGGCAAGCTCCAGTGGTTGCTGATTGATTTCAGCCTGATAATAGCGAAACAAGCTATCAAGAATCAGCGGTAAGCTCCAGCCATCGATGATCAAATGATGATTCGTCCAGATACAGCAATAGCGTTGCGGTGCACGCTCGAACAAAGCAACACGCATCAATGGCGCTTGGGTTGGCTCAAAGCCGCGTGTGCGATCAGCCTGCAAATAGGCTTCAAGCACCTGTTCTTGTTCAAGGCTATTCATGGGTAACTGTTGAAAATCGATCGTGATTACAGCTTGGCGCAGCACCAATTGCAGTGGCTCAGCTAAATCTTGCCAAACAAACGCGGTTCGCAGCATTCTATAATGGCCAATTGTTCGATTCCAAGCAGCACTAAATGCCGCATGATTGAGCTGACCCGTGATTTCAAACTGCATTTGGGTAATATAATCACCAGCGTCCGGCGCATACAAGCGATGGAACAAAATGCCCTGTTGCAGCGATGAAAGAGGGTACAATTGCTCAAACGGCGGATATATTTGCTCAATCTGGTCAAGTTGGGCTTGGGTAATTTGCGCCAAAGGAAAATCGGCAGGCGTAAAGCTTGGTTGGGTTTGTTGACAACAATGCTCAATCAACCCAACTAAATCAGCACAATATGCTTCAGCCAAGCGCTCGATTGTTGCTGCTGAATGCAGATGTTGGCTATACGACCATTCGATCTGTAATTGGCCCGCCAAAACTTGGCAGTTGATCGCTAGCAGTTGTTCACGCCGCCGCTGCGGCAACACGGCGCTTCCGGTCGATTCGGGCGCAGCACTGAATAATTTGCTTGACTGGAGCGTTTGATCAAGTTGACCAAAATAGTTAAAGCTGATCGCTGGGGTTGGCATAGCTTGCAACGCCGCATCAGCTGAGCGTAACAAGCCATAGCCAAACCCGCGTTGGGGAACTGCACGTATCTGTTCTTTAATCTGTTTGATCAGGTTTTTGGAGCCTAGTTTTTGTGGCAGACTTAACTTTATTGGAAACAGCGTAGTAAACCACCCAACAGTTTGCGAAAGATCGAGCGGCTGATCCAGCTCCTCGCGACCATGGCCTTCGAGTTGCAGCACCACATCGGCGTGGCCGCTCCAAGCGGTGATGGTTTGGGTCAAGGCTGCTAGCAATAGTTCGTTGATCTGGGTTTGATAGGCCTGGGATGCTTGATGAATTAAGGCTGTGGTATGGGCCTGGCTCAATTGCTTAGTGATTGTCGCAACACTCGCATAATCATTATGTCCAGTTATATCATCGACTGGCAAGGGATCAGTGCTGGTTTGGGCTAGCCAATATGCACGTTGCTGCTGCAATTCGGTGCGGTGGGCATAGCGTTCTAAAGCAATAGCCCATTGGGCAAAACCGACAGCTGGTTTGGTTAATGGCTGGTTTTGCAAGGCATGGGCGAGATCTTGAATGATAATTCGCCACGAAACCCCATCAACCACCAAGTGATGCATGACCAACAGCAAGCGGGCGGGCTGAGCATCAGGCATGGCGATGTAGGCAATTCGCCACAGTGCAGCCTTCGCCAAATCAAAGGGCCGTTGCAGTCGTTCAGTTGTAGCCTCGAAAAGCTCAGCCAGCTCCGTTGGATTGAGGTTTTGAGCATTAATTTGCTCAAATTCAACCAGTGGTGCATCAGCAGCAGCCACAAATTGTTGCCAACCATCAGCAGTACGGCGATAGCGCAAACGCAAACTGACATGTAGCTGTGCAACGTGCTCAACCGCCGATGCCACCAAATTCGAATCAATAGCCTGAGTAAATTGCAAAAAGAGTGCCTGATTAAACTGGCTGGGATCAGTAGGATCAGCGAGCAACCAGCGCTGAATTGGTGTTAGGGGAACGATCTGTCCAGCAGACAATTCGCTATGAGCAACATCTATTGTTGTGGTTTGCGCCAAGCTTGCTAGTTGGGCAATCGTTGGCTGCTCAAACAATTGGCGCGTAGTCAGCCGTATGCCAGCTCGATTAGCACGAGCAATCACCTGAATGCTCAAAATTGAATCGCCGCCCAATTGAAAAAAGTTATCGTGAATGCCCACGCTTGGTACTTGCAAGGTTTGCTGCCAAATTGCCGCGAGCTGCTGCTCAAGCGGGTTACGTGGGGCCGTTTGGGTTTGCTGCTCATGCTGGGCTGCAAAATCGACCATTGGCAAGGCCGCACGGTCAATTTTGCCATTCGGCAAGCGCGGAATCTGTTCAAGCGGCACAAACGCCGCTGGCAGCATATAATCCGGCAGATACGCTTGCAAATACTGGCGCAACGTTTCGCTGAGCGCATCAGGCGTTATTGGCTCTAACACAGTTGGCATCGCTTTCTGAAATCTATCTATGCGGGAAGCCTAGAGGGGAAGCTTCCACAAAAACACACCTCGTCCAAGCGATTATTCTAGCGCGGCCTTGCCCAAAAATCGGTATCGAATCACGCAGCATTCATGTCAAATTCAACACCAAAATCAAGGCTTGAATGCAGTAATAAGCCCGTGATATAGTGGCTTACTCACATCACTTGGCGCTGTGGGAGTTTAGACTTGATATGTCCTATGCTATTTTGGCGTGCGTTTAAACGCTATACTATCCCATATGGTCACTATATGATGGGGATTCGTAACCATATGGGATGCGCGGATCAGGAGTAGTAGGCTTGTTGCGATGAAGACCCATGGTTGGAGCAATAGCTTCGTGTACTACTACTGAATGTTAAACGCAGGAAGGGTCTTTTGGCGTGCACTAGTCGCTCCTGTGGGATCGGGAACATGGACAATGAAGACCCATTCGCCAAGCATGTCGATATTAAGATTTGCCGTATAGCGACCGTCCCCCAACGATTCCATCGGAATCATCTGTGAGGCCATTCCCGCATGGCTCATCGTTGTTTCTAATTGGACGGCTGGGGTGGTCAGCGGTGCTCCATTATCCTGAATTGTGATGATGATTGCGTGTTGCCCCAAGGTATTCGGTGTTTGTTCGAGGTGCGCCTGTAACATCGGATCATCACTGCCCGCTCGGCTACATGCACTCAAACTGACCCCAAGCCATAGGAGCAGGACAATCCATTTCACTTTGATACTCATCGAGTAATTCCTTCCCCATCGGATGATGGCGTACTGTTGCTGGGATTCCAGCGGTAGTGCTTAAATTGCGATGTCATATAACCTCCACAGACAATGCAGAAGAGGATCATGGCGCGTGGAAGATCGCTATAGTCAACTGGTAAGGTGTGAGGGAGCAATGACCAAACAATGAAGAATGCCCATGTGATAACCAAGGCGAATGATGAGCCAAAATAGCCATACGCTGCTAACCCAACGCTGCCCAAAAAGAAGGCTTGATCTAGCAGGCCTCCCGTATGGGCATAGGTCATCCCAACAAAGCCGGCCAAAACTGCCCATGTTGCTCGCTGCGTTTGCTGGTTAAGCCAATGTGTTGCCGCGAGTAATACAAGCGCGAGCGGAATTGCCATCCACAGAAGGTATCCGCTGGGCGCACCAATCGTGACGCTTAGGCTGAGCATCAGGATGAGCACCGCTGGGTAACTTGCGAGAATGATCGATTGCCACCATCGCGCATCCTGCGCTTGGATTGACCAGCGCCGCTGGCGAATCGCCCAGAGGAGATACATGCCGATCGGAATATCAAACAGGATACAGGCATGGGGAAGCGCATGGAGATGGGTTGGTAAATCACGTGGGATACTATCCCAGATTGGGTGAAAGAGCCATGCGCCGACCAAAAAATATGGCGAACGATAGACCCCAAGGAGCGCAAAACCGCCATAGAAGACTGTTATCCCCATTTCGAGCAACGTGCCCTGTTGGATATAGGTTGTCCCAAGCCAGACGGTAAAAATAGCCCATGCGGCCCGCTCCGCCGATGCCCCCAAGCTACGTAAGAGCATGATCAGACCAACAGCGGCTGGGAGTGCAACAATCAGCAAGCGATCAGCATGGGCGGCTACGCCAACGCCCATACTCGTTGCCAATAAGGCTATAACGATAATCAAGGTATGGATGGTTTGTTTCACACCGATAGCTCCAGTGTCGGCCTCGTCCAGCGTTGTTCCACTACTGAACAAGGCCGATCATGGGAATATTTACGGATTATAGGGATTACGCCGTTCAGCACTGCGCGAGTATTGGGTTATGGGGTTGTGCCCAATGCCGACTTCAAGGTATCAGCATTTTTCTGAAACACCGCCAACAGATCAAGATCGGCATCAGGAAAATTGATCAAGTTGATCACGGTTGCCGTCGTTGCTTCCGCGATTGGTTGGCCGCCACCCATATGCACATTCTCAAAGATAAAGCGTGGCTGGGCTTTGGTTAAGGTTGCCAATTCTTCCGGCGTAAGTGGCGCTGGCCCATACACACCCGCTGGCTCAAGCCCAGCAAAGCCAACCCATGGCACCACAAAGGCTTGACTCACCACAATGGGGGTTTGTGCCCCAATGGCGGTACGAACGTCTTGGGATAGACGGGTATATTCAGCATCAAAGCGCGTCAAAAAGGCTTCGGCGTGTGGCCGTGTCCCAAAGAGATCGCTTAATCGAAGCACCTCCGCCTTAATCACCGCAGGGCTGTTTTCCGTTTGGACGGTGAGTAAGCGTTCAGCACTCCCACCAACGGCCTCTTGTAAGCGTGGGGCAAACCCTTCAAAGCCTGCATAGAGGACATAATCAGCATCAGCAACCGCTTGGAGATCGGATGGCTTTGGATCGTAATCAGGTGGATGCTGGACGCTCGATGGCGCAATAATGGTAATATCTGTTGCACCTGCTGCCTTCGCAAACGCGCCAACCCAACTGGTTGACGCAACAATCTTCAGTGGTTGGGTTGCGCCAGATGGTGCACTGGTTGTCGTCGCCGATGGCGCGGTGGTGTTTGGCTGTGCAACCGTGCTGCCACAACTTGCCAACAGAAAACCGCCGGTGATTAATGAAAGCCATAATTTTCGCATTAAACTGGTTCCTTTCGAAGATAACTGAGGATGGTTATACAGCCAACCGTGATCACCAGCATTGGCCCTGGTGGTTGATTGAACATGAGCGTTAAGCAAAACCCAACCAGATTTCCGACTACCCCAATCGCCATTGCCCACGCAATCATACTGCCGAGTGATTGACCAAGATTGCGGGCGGCAATCGCTGGAAGAATCGTAATGGCATCGACTAATAAGGCTCCGGTTAATCGCACGGCTGCTGCAATGGAAAGCGCGATGATGATCAGTAACCCCATCGTAAGGCGATCAACGGCAATGCCGGAGCACAACGCGATTTCGCGGTCATACAAGAGCAAGGCGATGTCGCGCCGTTGCCAGCCATAAACCCCGAGAATTCCGATACTGACCACGACAAGGACGATTAAGTCCGATTGACGGGTGGCGAGAATTGATCCCCAGAGTAGTTCAAATGCCCCATTGGCATTGATCCCCGTTTGCGAAAGCAATAAGAGCGCACTAGCAATCGCCATGGTCATCACAATTCCCATGGGGCCAGCAAGTCCAGCGGGGCGATGGGCAAGCGGGGCAAGACTGGCTCCGCTCGCGCCGCACACCAGCAAGGCGATAAGCGTCGGCTCAATGCCAAGTAATAAGCCAAGCGCAATCCCAAATAAAGCGACATGCATCATGGCAAAGCGAACAGGCAAAATGTTGAGTCCCATGATCCAGACCCCAATAATGGGAAAGGCGCTACCAGCGACGATCAAGGCAATGATGGCGCGTTGCACCGGAAGCAATCGCAGCAAATCGATGAATTCCACACTGTTCATACAGCAAGTTCCCGCAGACTGCCGCCCGCCATTTCAAGCACCCGCTGACAACGGGCCACGACTGCCCGATCATGGGTAACGACCAACATTGTGACTGGCAGGCTTGCCAACACGTCGGCAACGACGGTTTGACCTGCAAAATCGAGTGCCGCCGTGGGTTCGTCTGCTAATAACAGTCCTGCCCCTGCGCCAAGGCTGCCAATGGCGCGTGCTAAAAAGATCCGCTGGATCTGACCACCCGAAAGGGTCTGCATGGGGCGATCCATGAGCTGGTCTACAGCGAGGTGCGCTGCTGCTTGGATGGCAAGGCGTACATTGCCGCTTCGTTCGAGTAACTCGCGCACCCGTAGTGGAAAATGCCCGAGCGTTTGCCGCTGTGGCATCCAAGCAATGTGGCGATACTGGTTTGCTCGTTTGGTACGTGGGTGAATGGTTTGCTGGTCTAGTACTAATGTGCCGCTGCTAATCGGATGAAATCCCATAATTGCCCGAAGGACGGTTGATTTCCCAGAACCATTGCCGCCAATCAGCGCCACATGATCACCAGGGTTCAGCGCGAGATCAACATGATCAACCACGCAGGTTGCCCCATAGCGACAGACAAGTTGTTCAATGATTAAGCGGGCTGGTTGGGCACTGATTGCCGTTGCCTCAGTCCATAGCATCGTCATGCGTTTGCGTCCTTCTGCACCTATAGTCTGATGAGTCGATTTAATTGGTATGCACTGTATAGTCACCATCGTGCTGGGGTGGTTGCACAGCGTGCGCGATGTGTTCCAACCCATGGGTAAGCGGTGCATCATAGGCGAGATAGCCACAGGCCGTCATTTCGGCAATGGTTAATGATGCGAGCGTTTGACGATACTGGTGCAGCGAAATTTGCCGCTCAGTACACAACTGAAGCAACCCGGTTTCTAGGGCTTGAAATAACACAGTGATGGTATCCATGAATCCTCCTAGTGGTCATCCAGCGCTGGCAAGTGCATACACGCTTGATCTTCAGAGGAATGATCAACAACGCGAACCACGCCAAAGTCAGACTAACCGCTGCTGGATAACACAGCAACAAACCATCTGATACCGATTGAGCGAGGGGCATACGTCGTTAGAGCAGCCGAGGTGGGGGAAGGATCGGGGGGATTGGATGAGAGCGCAGATGTGAACATATCTGGCGGAACACAATTAGTGTTTCGGCACGATAAAAAGACCATGCCCAGCCAACAGCCGCCATGGCAAACAAGGCTACAAATCCATGGTGTTGGGTCATCGTTGTCAATGCTGGTGTTGTTGCATCGCCGCTGGCTGGTGGCGTTGCGTTGACGATGCAGACAAATTGCCCGACGGCTATTGCTGGAAACGGGTCAATGGGCAGCGATTGAATAATGGATTCATGAAGAATGCAGGCCAAGGGACAGATAAGTGCCAGCTGAAGCACGAAAACCCAACCACAAACCCACCAGCACAGCGCAGTCAGCGTGCCTCGGCGTGGAGCTGGTTGTGTGTGCTGGTGGATCATGTTGATTGCTATCCATTTGGCAATGCGCGATGACGGTATGGTCGGTATAGTATCACATCATCGCGCATCGTGGCAGATCAGGGTATGGAATGGGACAGGATGGGCTACCCCTTCACCCGATATTTCGATAACACGGTATACGTCTCATCAATTAAGGCCTGATCCGCTTGTTGAAAATCGCCTGCCCCCGAAAAGGGAGGCTGTGGATCATATTCGATCGCCAGTTGAATGGCCTGGGCGGTCTGCGAACTGCTCAACTGCTGTGCCAAAAATAAAGCCATATCAATGCCAGCCGAGACTCCCGCTGCCGTAATAATGTTGCCTTGCTGAATAAAGCGTTCGGCGGTATACGTTGCAGCACAATATTGATGAATAAACTCGCGCGATGTCCAATGGCTGGTCACCTGTAAGCCGTGCAACAATCCCGCTGCTCCTAAGACAAACACTCCAGTACAGACTGAGGTCATCCACTCAACGGTCGGAGCTGCCGTCTGAAGCCAATTCAGAAGGGGTTGATGTGCAAGAGCCTGCATCGTCCCCGCTCCGCCGGGAATCACAACCACCGTCGGATGCGGAAGCTCATCCCATGTCGCCGTCGCAACTAACGCCAGTTGACCAGTATCGGCATAGATTGGTCCCTGCTGATCCGCAACAAAATACACATCGGTATCGGGTAGGCTCACCAACACCTCATAGGGGCCAATCGCATCAAGCGCCGTGAAGCCTTCATACAACACAATCGCAACGGATCGTCGCGTAGTGGACATCGTAATGGATGGTTCATTCGTTGCCATGGACATCTAGCCTCCTTCGTGGCGATGACTTAAGGGAAATAACGCCAGCTGAATACGATTGGTAACGGGATGGCGTTGAATAACCGCATTGACCAAAAAAATATCACGCAACCAGTGCGGCGTGAGCACCTGTTCTGGTGTGCCCTCGGCAACGATCGTTCCTGCCGACAGCACATACAATCGATCGCAATAGGCTGCGGCAAGATTAAGATCGTGGACAGTGACCAACGTTGTGATGCCAAGGCTGCGCACGAGTTCGAGGATGTCAAGCTGATAATGAATGTCCAAATGGTTTGTTGGTTCATCCAACACCAACAATTGCGGTTCTTGGGCTAAAGCCCGCGCAATCAACACCCGCTGTTTTTCACCACCAGAAAGCGTATTGAATGGGCGATTGGCACAATCGAGCATCTGCACCCGCGCTAATGCCGTTGTCGTCACCTGCCAATCATGGTCGGTATCACCAGCAAAAAAGCCTTTATGGGGGGTTCGACCCATCTGGACCATTTTGGCAACCGTAAAGGCCACATCGTGGGTGCTTTCTTGGACAACCGCAGCAGTCTGGCGGGCACTTGTCCGTGGCGACATTTGCCACACATCGTCGTCACCAAGCTGCACAAAGCCCGCACTGGGGCGCAACATGCGATAGACCGTCCGTAAAATCGTTGATTTGCCACTGCCGTTTGGCCCAACCAAACCCACAATTTCACCAGGCTGAACAGCTAAATCAATATTGGAGACAATCTGACGACTGCTCACCGAGACGGCGACGTGGTGAATTGTGAGCTTCATCCGACACCTCCCGAACGCTGTCGCATAAGCCAGATAAAAAAGGGTCCTCCAATCATGGCAGTCACAATACCAACGGGCAGTTCTTGGGGTGCGATCACGATTCGCCCAATCAAATCAACCAGCACCATATACACCCCTCCCAACAAGGCACTGGTTGGCAAGACATAGCGATGATCCACGCCAACCAACAGGCGGACAATATGCGGTATCATCAAGCCGACAAATCCAATCGCTCCACTCATGGCAACGACTGTTCCCACCATCAACGAACTCAGCACAAACAGCTGTATCCGAAACCGATGAAGATTCACCCCTAGACTGATGGCCGTTTCGTCGCCAGCTAAGACCGCATTCAGTGAACGAAATTGCAGCATTAAAAGTCCTGTCGAGCCCAACACCGCAAGGCTGGGAAGACCAAGATACTGCCACTTTGCGCCGCCCAAATTTCCGGCCAACCAGGTTAATACCGCTGCGGCACCACCATAGGGCGTAGTTGAGCGCAACACGAGATAGCTGGTCATCGCTGAGAGCACATAGCCCAACGACACCCCTGCCAAAACCAGGCGTGTTGGGATAACACGACCCGATTGCTGTGCCAAGGCATAGACCACAACCATGGTCAGCATGGCCCCACCGAATGCCGCGAACGACAGGGATAATCCGCCAATAGCAGCAGTACCAAGGGTGAGCACTGCAACCGCTGCCACGGATGCGCCCGAGGAAACACCAAACAGATACGGATCGGCAAGAGGATTTCGCACCATGGCTTGGAGGGCTGTCCCACTGACTGATAGTGCCGCACCAACAATGACGGCTAATAACACCCGCGGCAGGCGAAATTGCCACACAATCTGGTCTTGCGTGGGAGTCCATGTCACGGAAACTGTGTTCGGCATCAGGTGGTTGAGAATAATCTTGGCAACGATCGGCACGGGCACTGAAACCGAGCCAATAGCAACACCAAGCAAAATGACCCCAATCAACATGAGCGTGAGTACCACCAGCAACCCCCCAATGGCGGGAATTGCTGGTGGTACGCGCGGTGACGATTGTGGGTCATGGGAATGACGCACGATCACTCGAATACCTCTGGGTGCAGCGCCCGAGCAATTTGCTCAAGGCCATCAATAATGCGAATACTGGCTTCGGTATTAATCGTGGGAATAGGTATCAACCGATTATTTTGGACTGCTGGGATGGTCGGAAAGGTTGTTTTGAGATACGACTCCAGCATTGCGGCATCCTGACCAGGAAATGTCCCCAGCAAAATGACATCGGGTTGCGCCGCCGCAAATTCTTCGGCACTCACTTGAAAAACATCCTGATCAAAGACATTTTTTCCGCCAGCTCGCACAATCAAATCGCCCCAGACTCCACCCGAGAGCACGTTGAGCGGGCCTTCTCCCCCGGTGTAGAACAGAACGTTCACAGGTGAAACCCCAACCATCCGTTGTTCAATCGCGGCTTGACGGGACTGAAGGTCGGTGATAATCGCATTAGCTCGTTCCGACACCCCAAAAATCGCCCCCAAGTTCGCAAGATCAGTATAGACTTGCTCAAGACGTTTGCTTCCTGCATCAGCCATCGTACAGGCATTGTTGGAATAGACCTGTGCCCCAGCGGCTTCCAATTCAGCGACCGTGGCATACCCTGAATTGCTATCGAATGCAAAGCCTTCGAGTTGTTCCGAGATAACGAAATCAGGATTTTCGGCAAGCGTCACTTCTTTGACCGGCCATTGCATCGCCGTCCCGATTTGTTTGAGGGTCGCGGCTTCGGCCTGAAGATTTGCGGGATAGTCATCGTAATTGCCACCAACCGCAACAATGCGGTCACCTAAACCTAAGGCAAGCAGCATTTCCGTTGGTGGTTGCCAGAGACTAATTATCCGCTCTGGCGCTTTCGCAAAGGTAAGTTTCCGCCCACAGTTTTCAATCGTGACAGGGTACCCTGCCGATGCTGGAGCAGTGGTGGTACTGATCGTTGCGGTACTCGTTGATGGATTCGTTGGTTGAACCGCATCAGGGGTCTGGGTGGTAAGGGTTGTCCCACAAGCAGTGATGATCAGCAAGACACCAATCATGGGTGCGAAACAATGTTTTAACATGGAGACACTCTTTCAGAAAAAGATCATACAGCGGTCGGGATGCTGCCATCCGACCAAGAAATGCGACAAGCGTATCAATTAAGAACCAGTGTATCTATCCTAGAAAAAACGGGGAGGAGGAACATGAGGGTCGGCAAAAACAGGAGTATAGGCTGCTTGGGAAACAGGGGAAATCAAGCACCAAAACCAAGTCATTGCAATGAATACGCTACCCGTTAGTACCATTGGGTAGAATGCTTGTGCTTGTATCTGACCAGTACCCTGATGCGAATTGATATGATAGCGACTATCGTCTGGCTGCGTGCGATGGGTTTGGGCAAGAAGACAAATAAATCCTGCCCCATTCGGTTGCACAATCATCTGATCAGTAGCTTCTTGGCTGATCATATCGCAGTGAAGCAGACAGAGCCACGGGTTCAACAGGGCTAAAAAGAGGATCGCAAATAAAGAAAGCCCATGGCGAAGCTTCCTGTTCCAGCACAACTTCAGTGTATAGGGAGCGATGATCAGTGCGAAACCGTCCATAATAGCGATGATTATACCCTGAATTATTTGTTTACGGTGCTATTTCAACTGTTCGATTCAGCTACGCTATCAAAAGTTAACCCTGTATAACCACCTGCCACATAGGTCAATCCTTCAATCGTTCGATTCAGCTACGCTATCAGAGGTTAACCCTTTATCCCAACAACCCCAAATCCAGTAATTGCACTGAAGAAAACGCCCAAGCGACTGGCAGTTTGGCAATAGCGCTGCCAGTCGAGCGCTGCCTCGCGGGTTATTTGGGCCTGTTGCAGCAGATCATTAATCGCCGATTGGATACCGAACAGTTGATCAGCAAGGGTTGGATTGGTTTCAATAATTGTCATCGCGGTTGTTTGCACCTGTTGCAACCCCGAAAGCTGGAATAAACGCGGCAGTTGACGGCCCGACCAGCCATTGCGCACCCGATCCGTAATCCGTTGCACAACCTGGCGTAGCAGCGTTTTATCAGGGCCATCAATTAAAAGGCTTTCCCAATCGGTGTCACTGACCACAATGCTGCCGCCAACTTTGGTTACCCGCAGCATTTCGGCTAAGGCCTGCTTGCGATCTTCCAAATGTTGAAAAACCCGATCGGCTCGACAGCTATCGAAATAGCCATCAGGAAAGGGCAACGCATCAATCGAGCCATGTTCAAAGCGTACATTTAGCCCGTGGTTGGCAGGGTGATTTTGGGCGCTTGTCAGCATAGCTTCGCTATTATCAAGCCCAATCACCAGCCCTTCAGCGCCAACTCGCTGGGCGATCGAGCGAGCATCGTTGCCCGCCCCACAGCCTACATCAAGCACCCGCTGGCCTAGTTGTAGATCCAGTAATTCAAAGGTCATGGCCTTATATTGCGCCACTTGGTCAAGCTCGCTGACCGTGTTGAGATAGCCAATACAATGGGTGGGGGCAGCACTGGTTTGATCGATTGCGCCCCAATCGGTAGTTGTCATGCTGGTTCCTATTCTGGCTGAAGCCTCAGCGTCGTTTGGGTTTCAGCGGGCTGTGGCAAGCGCATTGGCAGATATTCGCCACGTTGCCATGGTTCAAGTAAATCGTCAAAATGGGTGCTCAGGATATGCGCCGATTGCCCAGGGGTTTGGATATAGACGGCGTTATCAAGCGCACCAAGATCCACAATTTGGCGATAGATCGGCCCACCATATTGCACAAAATCAATCCGATCGGTTGGACCAGCATTGATCGTCGCGCTATCACCGCCATTGCCAATTGTATGACCAAACCAGCTATCAAGCGGTTCGATGCCAGCGAATACGGCATGTGGGAAGACTGCTTGGTGGATTGAATCCCAACGCCATTGCTCAATCTCGCCGCCATGCTCAGCGCTTAATTCGGCCAGCGTTTGCTCCAACACCCGACCGATCAATAATGCGCACGATTCAGGCTCGGCAGTTGTTTGATCATCACACCACGCCTGATCGTTGGTTTGCAAGATGGTGGGAATCGCCAGCGCAAAAAATTGTTCATGATAGCTATACGAGCGCCAGAGTTGCTCACCTATATCATCAACTACAATTGCCCGTGCCAAGCGCAAGTACCATGTTTCGTAGATTGCCGCCGCCGCACTATCACTTGTCAAGCTTGCATCCCAGTTTTTGAGCAATTCCAAGGCTTGCAAGGCTTGGGGATTAGTGGTTTGGGCCGTGAGCAATAACGGTAAAAGCTGTTGAGCTTGCAATGAGCGTTGATCAGCCTGCATTCGTTGCATATCAGCTTGATCAAAGGTTGGCTTTTCACTGAGCAATTGCCAAATTCGCTGAGCACGATAGGCTGGAGCCCAACTGCGGCTAATCAACAAGGGATAATCATCGGCAACTGCCTGATTATTGGCCGAAACCAGCATGCCACTTGGCGGATTATAGCTAAATGGCAATTCATCAAACTCACTCAAGCGTAACCACGCTGCCTGCTGATTCCAACCTTCAACGGGCAAGCGGCCATCACCGTTAGCGCGAATTGGCAAGCGGCCAGCGATTTGCAAGCCAATATTGTTATTGACATCGGCATAGCTAAAGTTTTGCATAGGGGCTTGGTACCAGGCCAAAGCTGCGCGAAATGTCTGCCAATCGCTGGCAAGATTCAATTGCAACAAAGCAGTGATGGTTGTATCAGTCGGTTCGAGCGCAGTCCAACGCAACGCAAGCACTTGGTTGGTGGCTTGTAGTTCAGCATCAACATCGGAGATAATCGGCCCATTCCGACTACTGCGTACTTGCAGCATGTGATCTGGTTGATCTTTAACTTTAATTATTTCATCGCGTCGAGTCAACGGATAAGGTTTGCCCAGATATTCAGCGTTGCCTGCTTGATCAAGCCGTTCGATCACCAAATCTTGCACGTCAACCCCGGTATTCGTCAGCCCCCAGGCAATCGAACGATTATGCCCAATCATCACTGCCGGAACACCAGGTAAGGTTGCACCAATTACGTCAAGTTCACCGGCTTGAATCTGGGCTAGATACCAAATTGAGGGTGCTTGGGCCGCAAGATGAGGGTCATTTGCCAGCAATGGCTTACCACTGCTAGTATGTTGGCCTGCCAAAACCCAACTATTGCTGCCTACATAACTCCCAGCAAGCTTAAATTGCTGATGCAACTGCTCAACTCGGGTCAACAGGCTTGTACAACTGTCGGCATTAGCTCCACAGAAGTTAGAGCTGGCCATCGTCGGAGCAGGAGCCGAACCAGCGCTATAGGTTGCATCGGGCAAAATCAATGGATCGTCGGGGCTAGCCGCTGGCAACAAAAAAGCTGCGCGTTCTGGCCCAACCTGAGCAATGAGCTGGCTATACAAAACCTCAGCACTCCAATTGGCCCCAAGGCTCCAAGCCTGTAACTTCCCAGTCAACAGCACATCGATTGGCTGCCACAAACGTGGGCTAAACCCCAGAATAGTAAATTCTGGCGGCAAATCCATGCCATCGTGATGAATAATAAATTGATTGATTCCCGCAATATAAGCTTGAATTGCCTGTTGACTAGCTGGATCAAGCGCGTTCCAAGCGTTTACAGCAGCATCAACCAAGCCTAAAGCTCGCAAAAATCGATCAGTTTCGATCGTTGCTGGGCCAAGCACCTCCGAAAGCTCGCCCCGTGCCAAGCGGCGCTGAAACTCCAGCTGCCACAGCCGATCTTGGGCATGCACAAAGCCTAATCCAAACAAGCCATCATGATAATTGGCAGCCTGTATATGCGGCACTCCAGCTTGATCGCGCACAATTGTGACAGGTTGTTGAATCCCAGTCAGCTCAATTGTGCCGCTGGTTTGGGGCAACGACTGGCGTAAATACACATAGCCGCCAGTACCTGTGATCAAGCCAAGCACGAGCAAGCCCAACAAAATCCAGCGCGTAAATTTCCAAATTCGACGCATGATCGATCCCTGTTTTAATTAGGATGGGTAAGTTGCTAGCAAAACGTCACGCAGAGCTAACCAGTTTCTTGCTCAGCCCTGCATTATCGAAACAATGGATATGAAAGTTAAAAACGTAGTTGTGCCAACCATTGTTGAAGGCTTGTTCGATCAAGCGTTGGTAGCATAACCTCAGTTGCTGCAAGCGCAGCTTGCATCGCAGTTTGATCATAGGCTTGCTCAGCATGTGGGCCATTCACTGCCGCTTGCGCTAAGGTTAACAGTGATTGCAGAGAAGTATTTGGTACATCCTTGGTTTGCCGCTGTAATTGCAGCATCCACTGATCAAGATCAACCTGTTCAATGGGATACCCAAGTTCTTGCATCCAATTAATCAGTTGATTCCAAGCGATATGCTGTTGGTTGACCAAATGATACGTTTGCCCTTGGCCGCTTGGCTGCAACGAAAGCGCCACCATCGCTTGGGCCACATAAGCAACCGGAGTAATTTCAGCCAACCGATCAACCAACGGCGCACGACCTAACTGCAAACAGCCTTGGAGCAACCGATACAAACCATCACCACGATTCCACTGACCCGTTTGAGTATCCCAACCAATGCGGCCTGGCCGATAACAATTAATCGGAATACCGCGGGCGCGGGCTTGCAGCAACAGGTGTTCAGCAACCCACTTGGTTTGGGCATAGCCAGTGATGAGGCCATCTGGTGTTGATGGCAGTTCTTGCTCATAGCGTACTGTAGCAGCGGTGTTTGCTGGAAAAACACTGGTCGTAGAACTAAAGTGCATTGATTTAAGCTTGACTTGACTTGCCAAACGCAGCAAATCAATGGTTGCTTGCACATTACTAGCTTTGAGTTGGGCATATGAATGCGCCAGATTTACGACTGCGCCATTGTGATAAATCCGATCAATAGTTTGAGCCAACATCTGCCAGTCTGCCGCAGTCATGCCTAACTGCGGAAGGCTCAGATCCCCAAGCATCACGATGAGCCGTGAAGCAAAGGCTGGCTCCCAACGATTGGCATGTTCAAGCTGTTGGCGAATTTTGGCAAAAGCTTGGGTCTCATCAGCGGCTCGTACCACACAATAGATGTGGGCAGATGTTTGTGTGAGCAATTCAGCCAACAAATATGGCCCCAAAAAGCCAGTTGCCCCGGTCAACAGGATTGATTGGGGCATGTGCTCGTGATAGGGAGCTAGACCAAGCGGATTGATTGCTGGATCAAGCACAATTTCATCGAGCAAATTACGCTGATCGGTGATAGCGACACCATGAGCAAGTTGGGCAATCGTTGGTTGCTCAAATAATTGACGCGCTGTCAGCCGAATGCCAGCCTGATTGGCTCGCGCGGCCACCTGAATACTAGTAATCGAATCGCCACCCAAGGCAAAGAAATTATCGTGAATCCCCACCTGTGGCACACGCAAGGTTTGCTGCCAAATGTAAGCAAGCTGCTGTTCAGTGGTAGTGCGCGGTGCAACATAGTGCTCAGGATCACTATATTGTTGAAAATCGATAGTTGGCAGGGCTGCCCGATCAACCTTGCCATTCGGCAAACGTGGAATCTGCCTAAGTTCGACAAATGCCGTTGGTAGCATTGACTCAGGCAAATGGTGCTGAAGATACTCGCGCAACGGCAGTGCCGCAGCACTATTAACCTTATTGATTAAATTCATAATTCAGCTCCGTTAACCATTGATTGCATTAGCAACATCGCCATGGGTGGTTGGATGAGCCATACCCACCAGCACCTGACGGCTGCCCGTAAATGGTGAACGCGCATGAGCCACCAACATATTGTCGAGCATCAGCACATCGCCACGCTCCCACGGAAACATAATCGTTTCGGCGTGGTAGGCTGCCCGCAGCGTTTCCATTACCTCTGGCTCAATTGGGCTGCCATCGCCGTAATAGCTGTTGTTTGGCAATTGTTCGGGCTTAAATTGGGCCAATAAGCCATCGCGAATCGGTGCTTCAAGTGTACTCACATGGAAAAAAGTTGCATGATTAAACCAAACGAGATCGCCAGTAATGGGATGGGTTGCCACAGCTCGACCCATGCGGCGGGTTTGCAAATGGTCGTTTTCGCCCCAGATTGCCTGCATCCCAACTCGCTCGCAATAGGCATCGACCTCAGCCCGATCGGCAGTTTGAAAGACATTGCGCCAATCAAGACCAACGCCGCCGCCAAAGTTGCGCACATACAAAATGCCGCGATCAATAAAACGTTGGCGCAAGGCTGGGTCAAGCCGTTGATAAACCTTGCGCACATCAGCAATCGGGGTTTCGCCGCCCGTGGCCGGCTCGATCGTACAGCAGAAGAAAATTTGGCGCGGCCAGGCTTGTTGATACGAATTTTCGTTATGCAGAAAAATCGTTTGATCAGCCGGATGCTCGGTCGAAGTGTAGATATTGCCTTGCACTTGGCTGCGCGGCGACGAGCGCTCACGATATTCCAGCAACTCACCTGAGGCAGCGCTTATCACCGTCTCGAAAGCTTGGGCGGTATCTACGCCAAAACCACGGAATAAAACCCCGCCGTAATGATGCAATTGCGTCGTCAGCCACGCTAAGTTATTGGTTGCCCATTGCGCTAAATCAACCCCGGCAACGCTTGGCCGCACCACCAAAGGCAAGTTTTGGCCCTCACTTAAAAAGCTCGTCGTCACCAACGCTTGTTGATCGGTCGCTAAGGCTTGGCGTTTAATGCTGCCAAGTTGTTTTTTCAAACCAGATTTTGCTTCCACAGCTAAAACTCCTATTGTTTAATTGCGTGGCTCGATATAGGCCACCAAGCGTAATTGACCATGCTGATCGGGCTGAGCGGTAACCACAGCCTCGCGTAAGGCGGGGTGTTGGCGCAGCAGTTGGGCAATTTCTTCAAGCTCAATCCGAAAACCGCGAATTTTGACCTGTTGATCGATGCGACCTAAGAATTCAAGCTGACCATCGGGCAACCAACGGGCTAAATCGCCAGTGCGATACAAGCGCTGGCCTGGCTGTTCGGCCCATGGGTCGGGCATAAACCGCTCGGCGGTCAGCGCTGGTTGTTGCCAATAGCCGCGACTAATACCCGCACCAGCAATCAACAATTCGCCAGCAACTCCAATTGGCACAGGCTGCAAGCTTGGATCAACTACATAGGCTTGGATCGTGGCAATCGGGCCGCCAATTGAGATCGGTTGTTGCGGTACTAGTTTGGCAACGCTTGCCCAAACCGTCGCCTCGGTTGGGCCATATTCGTTGTATAGGGCACACGTTGACAGTTGTTGATAATGGCGATTGACCAAGCTGGTGGTACAGGCCTCGCCCGCGACCACGACCACGCGCAAACTAGCTAATTGGCTTAATTCGGCTTGTTCCAACAATACCGCGTACAACGACGGAATTGCCAAGGTATGGCTAATCTGATGATGTTCGACCATGCTGGCTAGCGCTAGAACATCGTGGCGTTGCGCTTGATCGGGCAGTACCAAACAGCCAGCTTGGCTCAGTGTCCAGAAAATTCCAGCGATCGAGCTATCGAAGGCATACGATGAAAGCAATAAAAAGCTCGTCAGCGGCTCGCGATAGGCAAGCGTTCGGGCAAACGTGGAGCTATGCAGATTGGCATGACTGACCACCACACCCTTGGGGCGGCCTGTCGAACCAGAGGTATAGATCAGATAGGCGGCCTGCGCCGGATGAATCGTGACTGGCACAAATGGCGCTTGGGCAGAATCTAAATCAGCAAGGCCTAAACAGGCAGAGTTTGCAGGTAGGTTTTGCCAGATGTCTGGCTGTTGGCAAATCAAGAGCTTCAATTCAGCATCGCTCGCCATCAATTCAAGCCGCTCACGTGGGTAGTTGGGGTCAAGTGGCACATAAGCAGCCCCTGTTTTGAGCACCGCCAAAATCGCCACAATCAAGCTGGTTGAATGCTCAAGGCTGATACCAACCCGGGTTTCTGCACCAATCCCCTGCGTTTGTAAATAGCCCGCCAAAGCCGTTGCGCGTTGCTCAAGCTCAGCATAGCTCAACGCCCCATCATAGGCTTGGATGGCTTGGGCAGTTGGCTGCTGTTGAGCCACTTCGGCCAGCCAACCAACAAGATCAGGCGACGATTGTGCAACTTCGGTGCGATTAAATCCAAGCAATAGGTGTTGCTCAGTATCACTCAACAATGGCATAGCGCGATAATCTGCCGCAGGGTCGGCAACCATCGCGGTCAGACAGACTTGATAATAGCCTGCAATCGCTTCGATTTGGGCATTGGTCAAAATTCGCCCATCACAGGTCAAACTCAAGTTAATGTCATTCGTAAAGGGATCGATGCGGAAGTTGGCAACTAATGGAAAACTCGAAACTTCGTAGGGCAGCACATCAAGCAACTCCAGCTCACTGATGTTTTGCAAGGCTTGGAAGATATGGTAGTGGGTGAAGTAGAACAAACTCTCCGACCAAGCCAAACCGCCGTTGTGGCGTTGCAACTCGGCAGTTGGGTAGCGCCGATGCTCCAGACTGGCACGTTCAGCAGCAAAGGTCTGCATAATAAGTTCACGCCACGTTGGCTGATTCAGCTGCATTCGTAGAGGAATACTATTGATAAACAAGCCCAAAACCCGTTCACCATCAAGGGTTTCAGGCCGCCCACTCGAAACCATGCTGGTCACTACATCGAACTGACCAGTCA
Source organism: Herpetosiphon sp. (assembly GCF_003512625.1). Taxonomy (NCBI): domain Bacteria; kingdom Bacillati; phylum Chloroflexota; class Chloroflexia; order Herpetosiphonales; family Herpetosiphonaceae; genus Herpetosiphon; species Herpetosiphon sp. The sequence goes on from NZ_DOPT01000036.1 coordinate 41,863, forward strand.
GGATGCTAATCACCCGTAAATGCGCTGCCAACAGCACATCTTTAATTGGCACGGCAAGCTGGCGAGCCAAGGCTTTAAGTGCTTGCGAAAGCTCAGCACTAATTGCAACTGGTTGTGATTGGCTGGTGTTTGAACGCGGCACATTCGGCCAGCGCGGCAAGCGCATCGGGCTGGCTTGGGCCAAATGGTCAGCCCAAAATTGCTGGGTCGCAGGATTCTGAATTGCTGCTTGTTCTAGCCGTACAAATTCGTGATAGCCAATTTGAGGCGCAACAAGGCTACTGGTTTGGCCTTGCAAGCGCCGCGCATAATCGCTAAACAGCTCAGTCAGCATTATCGCATCGCTCCAGCCATCGATCACCGCATGGTGAAAGCTCAGCGAAAATTGCAATTCATCATCAGCCCGCACATGCACTTGGAACCGCAATAACGGCAGGCTACTTGGCTCAAAACCGCGCTGCTTTTCGGCGGCGATCCAAGCTTCAATTAATTGATCGTGCTGTTCAACAGGCTGGTTGCGCAGATCGATAATATTCAACAGGTTTGCGCCTTGGGCATGCACCACTTGCAACGGCTCGCTGGCGCTGGTCAGATCAAAACTAGTGCGTAGCGCTGGATGCCGCACCACTAAATCATCGACGATCAGTTGCAACAACGCCAAATCGAGCACGACCCGCATCCGATAGCTAAAAATATCGTGGTACAGCGCTTGTTCAGGGTTGAATTGGTTGTGGAAAATCATGCCACCCTGCAACTTGGCAATCGGGAAGGCATCAACAATAGTATTTGGGAGCAAGGCATGATCAGCAGGGCTAATCAAACTGAAGGGTGTGTATTCGATTATTTGATTTTCTGTAGAGCAGACCATAGTTTGAACCAAACTACGAATCGTCGGCTGATTGAACAGCATTTCAACACTCAGATTTAAGCCGCGCTGTTTGGCTTGGGCCACCACCTGAATGCTGCGAATTGAATTGCCGCCTAATGCAAAAAAATTATCATCAATCCCAATCATTGGGTGCTCAAGCACCTGTTCCCAAATGGCTGCCAAAATTTCTTCTTCAGGGGTCGTTGGGGCAACATAATTGTTTATAGCGGTTGGTTCGGGCAAGGCCGCCCGATCAATTTTGCCATTCGCGGTCAACGGCCATTGCTCAACCAACACAACGTTGCTTGGTAACATGTACTGTGGCAGGAATTGTTGGGCATATTTCAACACCACTTGTTCACTCAATTGCGTGGAGTCGGCATCGGGTGTGGCTTGGAGATAGGCGACCAAGCGTTGATCGTCGCCTGTGCCACGCAGCAAGACCAGTGCTGAAGCGACCATTGGCAAGCGTTGCAGCACTGCCTCAATCTCGCCCAGCTCAATTCGATAGCCACGCAATTTGATTTGCGTATCACGCCGCCCAAGATATTCCAGCGTTCCATCCCAGGCCCAACACGCCAAATCGCCAGTGCGATACAGCCGTGCGCCAGCGATTCCACTCAGGTTATCAGGTACAAACTGGGCAGCGGTCAGATCAGGGCGCTGATTATAACCGCGGGCAACCCCAACTCCACCAATATACAGCTCACCAACAACCCCAAATGGCACAGGTTGCAAGCGCTCATCAAGCACATACAAACGCATATTGGCAATTGGCAAACCAATCGAAACCGCGCCAGCAGCCGAATCAGTGGTTTGGGTTTGGTAGATCGAACAGCCAACCACTGTTTCAGTTGGGCCATATTCGTTGAACAAGCGGGTTTCAGGAGCGTGGGTGCGCCATGGAGCCAACGTAGTTGCATCAAGCGCCTCACCGCCAATCACCAAGGCCCTACTGCGTTGAGCCAAATCAGCACTAGTGATCAATTGATTCAGCACCGCCAAATGCGCTGGTGTCAGTTTGAGCAAACTCAGATCAGTGCTGGCTCGCAGTGCTTGGGCTAGCGTTTCAACCCCAGCATTGCTTGGCAATAAACGCACGGTTTGGCCAGCACACAAGGGCACAAGCAAACTGGTTACGGTCAAATCGAAGGCTAATGGCGAATGCACCAACGAACCTGTACCAGCCGCCAAATCGTAGGCCGTGATCGCCCATTGCACATAGTTGCTCAAACCAGCGTGGCTGACCATCACACCCTTGGGCTGGCCGGTCGAGCCAGAGGTATACAGCAGATAGGCCAATTGCGCAGGCTGATAGTTCAAACGTGGCGCGGCACTCGCTTGATCAAATTGCAACTGATCGACCGCCAATTGGGCAACGCTACACGGCAAACTAGGCATGAGGCTGGTTTGGCTCAACACCAACTGAATCGCCGCATCAGCAAGAATATACTGAATCCGCTCGGCGGGATACTCTGGCTCTAAGGGCACATAGGCCGCGCCAGCCTTGAGACACGCCAACAAGGCCACGACCATCAGCGGCGAGCGCTCAAGATACAAGCCAACCCGCTGCTCGGGTTGAATACCGTGTTGGATTAATTGTTGGGCCAGTTGGTTGGCTTGCTGAGCCAACTCGGCATAACTCAGTTGCTCTGCACCAAATTGCACAGCAATTGCTTGCGGATTGTGTAGTGCCTGCTGATCAATCAGATCGTGAATTGGCGTTGCAGCAAATGGCCGATCGGTTGCATTGACCTGCTTAGTCAATAATGTTTGGGTATTGCTCCCAATGATTGGCAGTTGCCCAAAGGTCGGGTTGGATTGTTGCCCAAGCCAAACCAGCATTGTGATTAAGCTCTCAGCCAAGGCCTCGGCAACCTCAGAGCGCATGCTAGTTGCATCGTAATCTAAGGTCAATTGCCAGCTTGTAGCTTGCTCGATCAGGCTTAATTTACAGCGAAACAGATCAGTATGGCTGGTCAGGTGTTCAAGCTGATAGTGCGCCGCTGTTTCCCAACGATAATGGGCAAATGCCAACGCTAACGGCTGATCCAACGCAAGTTGCTGCCAACTGAAATACTCTTGGAACTGCGCTAAATCGGCTAGCTGTTGGGCTAGCGTGGTTATAGCCTCGGCGATTGGCTGATCGGCAGCAAGTTCGTTTGGTAACAATGGCAGATAGCGCTCAAACAAGCCTTGGGCATTGGCCAACTCTGCATACGAACGGCCATCGCAGGCCAGCGCCAACGCTGGCGTTTGCCCATAATTGCTGCGGCTGAGCAACCAACGCCAAAGGCTGAGCACCGTACTCGCTAAATCAACATTATGTTGAGTAAACCAAGCATTAATCGCGATACTGCTGCTTGCAGGAAGGTTAAGCTTGATCCGAGTGGGCTGGGTTTGGGTCAAGCGTGCAAAGCCCCGCAGATCATGCGGTGCTTGCTTAATCGCCTGCGTTTGCCAAAATGCCCGTTCAGCGGCGCTTTCGGCTGCTTCGAGCAAGCCATTTTGCCATTCAGCAGCGTCAATATACTGCATCAGCTCATCGCTTGCGCTCAATTCATGCGGAGCCAACGCGGCTTGGGTCAATTCTTCGAGCAGCAATCGGGCACTAGTGGCATCGCCAACCAAGGCCGCTAGCCACAACCCAAGCCATTGCTGTTGGCCATGCTCAAATAACGTAATCTGCATCAAACCAGCATCAGCTGGCGCTGCAAGCTCAGCAATCTGATGCGATTCGGCTATTTGCTGCTGATGCAAGACCACTGTTTGGTTGTGCAGCACTTGGGCTGGTAGCTTTAGCCCAGCGATCTGCTCGAAACGGGTACGCAACGCCTCATGGCGCTCGATCACAACATTCAAGCCAGCTTGCCAACGTTCATAACGAAGCGGAGTGGTTAACTCAACCAGCAGCCATGTGCCCAAGGGTTGCTGGCTTTGTGGTTGAACCAACCATGTATGGGTTTGTTGCGGCGATAGCCGAAAATGCTCAACTTCATGTTGCTGCATACAATCATCCTTCTATTGGGTTGGCTCGGTGCTCGACCGTCGCCGATTCAGGATTAATTTGGAACGATTTGCTGCCTTGCGTTGCTCCAGCCGTTGCTGTTGAAGCTCGCGCTCGTGGCTTTGGCAACGCTGCACCGCAACCGCAAGCGTGATCGTCGGTTCAAGCACGATCAACTGAAGCACCAGCTGATAGCGCTCAAGTAATTGCTGCATGCGCTGCGCTGCGAAAATATCGGTGTTGTAATCAAGGGTTCCCGCTAAGCCTGCATGCTCTTCCCAAAGATTGATCAGCAAATCAAATTTGGCAGTGTGCGGATCAAGATCCATGCGTTCAAGCTGCACACCTGCTAGTTGTAAGTTGGGCAAGGGCGTGTTTTGCAACACAAATTTGACCTGAAACAACGGCGTGCGGCTGGGGTCGTGGGCAACGTTCAACCATTCGACAACTTGATCGAATGGCACATGTTGGTGGTCAAAGGCCGCTAATGTGAGCTGGCGGGTTTGTTGTAGGCTTGCTTGGAACGATTGATGCGGCTGAACTTGTTGACGTAGCACCAATTGATTAATGAAAAAGCCGATCAATTGATGGGTCTCAGGCTGTTGTCGCCCTGCAACATCAGTGCCAACCACTAAATCAGTTTGCTCACTTAGCCAGTGTAAAAGCCAATAAAATGCCGTTAGCAAACTCATAAATAAGGTTGCGCTCTGGCTTTGACTAAGTTGCTTGAGTTGTTCGACCAACTCCCTCGGCAAGCGCCAAGCGATTTGTGCCCCCTGAAACGATTGAACAGCAGGTCGAGGATAGTCGGTTGGCAAGGCCAGAGTTGGTACATCGTGCAAGAGCTTCAGCCAAAAATCACGGCTGCTTTGGGTCAGCGTTGCTGGCTGTTGGGCTTGCCAACAGGCATAATCGCCATAGTGAATTGCCAGCGGAGCAAGGTTTAACGCTGCGCCTGTGGCAAAATGCGCATAGGCCAGCGCCAAATCGTGCATCAACACACCTAACGACCAACCATCAGCAATAATGTGATGCAGCATCAACCCTAAAACATGCTGCTCTGGAGCACAGCGCCACAACGCGGCACGCCATAACGGCGCGTGCTGCAAATCAAATGGTTGTCGGGCATAGTGGCGTAACTGAGTTTCAAGCTGGGTTTGATCAAGCTCAACCAACCCCAATTCTACCTGCCAAGGCTCGTGAATCTGTTGATATGCACCTTGGTTGTCAGGCTGAATGCTGGTGCGTAGCACTTCATGGCGTTGGAGCAACCAACTCAGGCTCGTCGCCAAAGCAGCACGATCCAACGAACCGTTGATCATCAGCAAACAGGGCATGATGTAGGTAGCCTGGCCTGGCCGCATTTGCTCAACCAGCCAAAGCCGTTGCTGTGCCAACGATAACGGCACCATTTGCGCAGGATCACGCGGCGTAATCGCTGGCGTTGCTTGGCGTTGCAAGCGTAATTGTTCAAGCAAGGCGCGTTTTTCGGGCGAAAGCTGCGCCAAGCGTTGCTGGAGAGCATCCATGGGTGAGCCTCGCTAAAAATCAGCCAATAAACGGGCACGCGCCTCGTCATCACTCAATTGATCAAGCTCATCAAGCAGGGCCGCTAGTTCAGCAGTTTGACCCTGATCAGCTTGCAACTGCTCGATCAAGGTTGCCAAGCTCGCCACCGTGGCCGCATTGAACAATTGCGCCAACGGCAGATCAACAAAAAAGCGCTGGCGAAATTGAATAATCAGTTGGGTCGCCAGCAGCGAGTGGCCGCCCAGCGCGAAGAAATCATCGTGGATGCCAACTTGTGCAATCCCAAACACCTGTGCCCAAATCGCACACAATTCCGTTTGTAAGCCAGTCGTTGGCGCAACATAGCCGTGAGTTTCAGGTACAAGTGCCTGATCAGGCGCAGGCAGGTTGCGGCGATCAAGTTTGCCATTGGCAGTCAGCGGCAGCGCATCCAAACGCTGATAGCTACGCGGCAGCATATAAACTGGCAGCTGTTGGCTCAGTTGTTGTTGCACTTCGGCAGGCTCAAAATGATGATCAGCGACCACATAGGCCACTAATTGCTCATTCCACACCGCAACCGCTGCTTGCTGAATTGTAGACAGCGTTCGCAAGGCGCTTTCAATTTCGCCCAGCTCAATTCGATGGCCGCGCAGCTTGATTTGCTGATCGCTGCGGCCCAAAAGCTCTAGCGAACCATCGGGCAAATAGCGACCCCGATCGCCAACCTGATACAAGCGAGCACCAGTTTGTTGGCTCCATGGATGCGGAATAAAGCGCTCAGCCGTGAGATTAGGCCGTTGATGATAGCCTCGCGCCAAGCCCAAACCACCAATATATACATCGCCAGGCGTACCAAGCGGCACAGGCTGCAAAGCCTGATCAAGAATATAGATTTCGGTGTTGGCAATTGGTCGCCCAGCGTGGACAGGCGTTTGGCTGAGTGCAGCGGCGGTTGACCAAATCGTGGTCTCGGTTGGTCCATACAAATTCCAGAGGGTCACGCCTGCGCTCAGCAATTGCCCGGCCAAATCGCTGGGCAAGGCTTCGCCGCCAACCAAGGCTTTAAACCCAGTTGGGGCATGCCAGCCTGTTGCCAGCAAAATCCGCCATGTGCTAGGAGTCGCTTGCAACACCGTGATTTGGTGGCTTTGCAGCAATTCGGCCAAGCCAAAACCTTCGGCAGCAGCATTGGCGGGCGCTAGCACCACCGTCGCCCCAACCCACAAGGGCAAGTACAACTCCAAGCCCGCAATATCAAAGGCCACCGTCGTTACTGCCAACAAGCGATCGGTTGGCTGGAGGCTTGGTTGGGTTTGCATCGATTGCAAGAAGTTGCTCAAGGCGGCATGGCTAATGGCTACGCCTTTGGGTTGGCCAGTCGAACCAGATGTATAGAGCACATAGGCACGTTGGCTGGGTTCAATCGCGCTTGCAAGGTTAGCGGTTGAAGTATGTTGTTCATCTGTGTAGCAGACAGGTATTTGAATATCAGCAAATAACGCTGTGAATTGGGGCTGGGTTAGCAAGAGCGCCGCTTGGCTATCAGCGAGCATCCAATTCACACGGGCTGGGGGGTAACTCGGGTCGAGCGGCAAATAGCTAGCACCAGTTTTGAGCACCGCCAACAAACTAATCAATAAATCGCTAGTTCGCTCAACACAAACAGCCACCAGCATTTCGGCTCCGATGCCACGTTGGCGCAGGCTATGCGCTCGTTGGTTGGCTTGTTGATTGAGTTCGGCATAGCTCAACGCTTGATCAGCCGCAACCACGGCTAAAGCATGGGGATGTTGCAGCGCTTGCTGTTCAAAGGCTGTTACCAATGAAGCATAAGCCAATGGCTGCTCGGTTGCATTCCACGCTTGCAATTGCGCCAAATCAGCCGCAGTTAAATGATGGTGCAGATGATGGCCTGCGTTTGGCTCAGCCACCATTGCTGCTAAAACCTGCGCATAGCAATTGCCAATCAAGGTTAATTGCTCAGGAGTTAGCTCGTGCAAATTACCAACCAAATCGATTTGCAATTGCCCAGTGAAGGTATTGAGATTCAACTCGGCAAGCAAGCTAAAGTGGGTTTGGCCAAAGCCTCGTCCGCCGATCACCTCAAGTTGTTTGAGCTGTTGCAGCTGCTCGAACACATGAAAATGGGTATAGTTAAAGACCGTTTCAAACCATGGCTGGCCGCGCCGTTCGCGTTGCAATTCGGCTAAAGGCATTTGGCGATAGGGCATGAGCGCCAATTCAGCCGCAAAGACTTGTTGAATCAGGCTCAGCCAGCTCATCGGAGCTAAGTATTGGCGAAATGGTAGCATATTCAAATGCACCCCAATGGTTTTTTCGCCATCGTGGCGTTCGAGTCGCCCATTAGTTTCGAGGCCACTGATTACCTCGCGTTGACCAGTTACAAGGCTGATCACCTTCATATGCGCCGCCAACAAGACATGTTTTACTGGCACATGGGCTTGGCGAGCCAATTCATGCAATTGCTGCGAAAGCTGGGCCGAGACTGGTACATCAAGCACTGCCACGTCGGGCACGGCACTGGTTGCGGCAGGACGCGGCCAGCGTGGCAATGGCGTATCGCTAGCATCAGCCAAAGCTTCGCGCCAAAACGCTTGCGCCTGCGGATCAGCGAGCACCCGCTGTTCTTGAGCCACAAAATCGCGATACTGCACTAGCGGCGGAGTTGGATCAAGCGGTTGCTGATTGAGCAAGCCATCGTAACGCAGCATCAATTCGGTCAGCAATGAGGCAGTACTCCAGCCATCAAAAATCGTGTCGTGGAAGCTCAGCACCAAATCACAGCTATCGTCACTGGCTCGTTGCACAATAAAGCGAATCAATGGTGCAGTTTGCCAATCGAAGTGGCGCTGCTTTTCTTGTTCAATCCAAGCTGTTTGGCGAGTTTGATAGCCTGCCTCGTCCAAATCGCGCCAATCTTCAATCGTGAGCGGTGCGACGACGTGGCGCTGTACCAATTGCAAGGGCTGGCTAAATCCATGCATATGGAACGAGGTTCGCAGCACGGCATGACGATCGATCAACTGCTGGACTGCTTGACGCAACAAATCGGCATCAAACGCAACACGGATGCGATAGATAAAAATATCGTGATACAGCGGCGTATTTGGCTCAAGCTGGCAGTGAAAAATTACGCCTGCCTGCATTCGCGCCAAAGGATAGGCATCCTCAATATCGGCAGGCAGCAACTGGCGATCAGCGGCGCTGATCAGGCTAAACGGCGCAATCAGTTCAGCTTGATCACTGCTTTGCTCGACCAAGGGAGCCAGCTCAGCAAGCGTTGGGTTGGCAAACAATTGTTGTAAACTGAAGTGCAAGCCTTGTTCAGCAGCCTGCGCTCGCAGTTTGATGCTCAAAATTGAATCACCACCAAGATCGAAGAAATTATCATCAAGCCCAATCGTTGGCACGCCCAAAACGGCGCTCCAAATACTGGCAAGCTGCTGCTCCAAACCAGTGGTCGGCGCACGATAAACCGTTTCAAGCTCAGGGCGTTGCTGATTAATCGCTGGCAAGGCTGCTCGATCAAGTTTGCCATGGCTGGTCAGGGGCAAGCGTTCAAGCAAAAGCAGATGGGCAGGCAGCATATAATCGGGCAGGCGTTGGCGTAAAAATCGGCGCAATGCGCTAATTGTCGTCGGTGCTGGCTCGCTCGCCACAACATACGCCACCAAGCGTTGCTCTAGCGTTGGGGCTTGGCGCTGGGCAGTTTTAATGAATGGGCGTAATTCGTTGAGCGTTGGTTGGCTGGGCTGAGCATCGGCAATTGGCGCAGCAACTTCTAGCTCAGCTACATCAACCACCGCCTCGCGAATCGCTGGATGGGCCAAGAGCGCTGCCCGAATTTCGCCCAATTCAATCCGAAAGCCACGTAATTTGACTTGCTGATCGCTGCGACCTCGATATTCCAGCTCGCCCTGCTGATTCCAGCGTGCGAGATCGCCAGTTTTATACAAGCGCTGGCCAGCGTGGTTGCTCCATGGATGCGGCATAAAGCGCTCAGCCGTCAGATCAGGTCGCCGCAAATAGCCCATTGCCAAACCAGCCCCAGCGATATACAACTCGCCATAAACTCCGGTTGGCACAGGCTGCAAATTCGCATCAAGCACCACGGCCTGTAAATCGGACAAGGGCTGACCAATAACGCTCGAATAGTTCACAGTATCGGCCAAACTTAGCGGACGATAGGTCACATGCACCGTGGTTTCGGTGATGCCATACATATTGACTAAGCGCGGTGTACTATCACCATGGCGCTCAAACCAAGGCCGGAGTGTGGCAACATCCAAAGCCTCGCCACCAAAAATCACCCAGTGCAAGGCTAAATTGACCTGACGTTGTTGATCAACCTGGATCAACTGGCGAAAAGCCGAGGGTGTTTGATTGAGCACCGTTACCCGTTCGCGTTGCAACAGCGCATAAAAATCTTCGGGATTGCGGCTGAGCGCTTGCGGTACAACCACCAAACGCCCGCCATACAACAACGCTCCCCACATTTCCCAGACCGAAAAATCAAAAGCATACGAGTGGAACAGTGTCCACACATCATTGGCATTGAAATTAAAATGCTGCTGACTGCTGCTAAACAAGCGCGTCACATTGGCATGGCTCAGCAGGCTACCCTTTGGCTGGCCAGTCGAGCCAGAGGTATAGATCACATAGGCCAATTGCGTCGGATCAAGCGCTAGTTCAAGGTTGGTTGTTGGTTGATTGTGCCAAGCGTGCTGCTTGAGATCGATCAGCGTGCCGCTAAATTCGGCCAGCCGAGCATCGGCCAACAACAATGCCACATCAGCGTCGGCCAGCATAAATTGCACCCGCTCAGCTGGATACATCGGGTCGATCGGCAGGTAGGCAGCGCCAGTTTTGAGCACTGCCAAAATGCTAAGCACGACCAACGCCGAGCGTTCGAGATACAAGCCAACCAAGCTACCAGCGCCAATCCCATAATCGTGCAAATAGTGCGCCAATTGGTTGGCTTGTTGATTAAGCTGCTGATAGGTCCAATGCTGCTGACCGTCGGTCAGGGCAATCGCGTCAGGTGTTTTGGCAACTTGCGCTTCAAACCATTGGCTTAAGCATCCGGTTTCAAAGGCTTGCGAAGGCACTAAGGCTGGCGTGCTCAAGCTCAATTCACCCATAGGTTGCGGCGTGCTCACCAAAAATTCCAGCGTTTGCTTGAGATGCTGGCTCCATTGCGCGATCGTGGCCGTAGCAAATAAGCCTTGATCGTAATCGATCCGCAGGCCTAAGCCCTGTTCTAGTGGCGCAAAGGTAATGGTTATGTCAAATTGCAAGTCGTTTGGCGCTAGCTCAATGATTTGGGCTTGGTGGTCAGCAAAATACATACTGGTTTGCTCGCGGCCCAGTGCCAAGCCCCCAAGCTCCAAGGCCTGCCCCAGCGGGCTTTGTTGTAACACCACCATCACCCGAATCGGCGGATTGTGGCGGTCGTGCTGCAACGAACGCAAAACCAAATCAAACGGATAAGCTTGATGCTCAAAGGCCGCCAAGACTTGGTTTTGGGTATAAGCCAACAGCTCAGTATTCGCGAGATTCGGCTGATACTGCCAGTTAATCAGCACCGGATTAACGTAGTAGCCAACGCCAGAGCGCGATTGGGCATTGCGCCCCAAGGTTGGGGTAGCCAAAACAAACTGCCGTTGCTGACTATAACGGTTTAGCAGCAGCGCCACACCAGCCAAGAGTGTGCTCAGCAAGGTTTGGGGTTGGGCATTTATTTTGTTCAGCAGACTATTTTCAATCAAATAATGATAGCTGGCAGCCTGGCTTGGCTGGGCATGGCGTGGGTAATCGCTGGGCAATTCAAGCGTTGGCAAGCCCTCAGCAGTTTGCTGTTGCCAAAACTGGTGGGAGGCTTGGCCGGCGGGGCTGGCTAACCAAGCCTGTTGCCAAGCGACATGCTCACGATAATCGGCAGCAGGCGGCAAGTGCCAAGCCCGTTGTTCAGCCAAGGCCTGATACAGTTGCTGCGCTTCGTGGAGCAACACCGCCAACGATTGTAAATCGACAACCGTGTGTTGGGCCAGTAATAACAACACCTGACCTTTGGGGTGCGCGATCAATTGAACCTGCACCAAACGATCGTTGGCTAAATCAAAGGGTTGCTTGGCTTGGGCTTGGAGATAATCGTGAAGTTGGGTGGCATCCCATGCGTTGGCATCAACCAGCCGTACCAGTGATTCAACTTTGGCATGCACCACCCGTTGCACCACTCCGTCAACCTCGACAAAATTGGTGCGCAGCGCCGCATGACGCTCGGCCAAGCTTGCCCATGTTGCGGCGAAGTGCGCTGGATCAAGCGGCTGCTCAAAACGCCAAGCCCGCGCAATCGTATAGGCCGTGCTATTGGGATGCAGCCGATCGAGCGCCCATAAGGCTTGCTCACCAAACGAAACCGCGCTTGGCGCAATTGTTGGAACAACCAAGGTTTGTTCGTGCAATTGCTGGGCTAGCTCATCGGCAAGCTCCAGCAGCGATTGTTGGCCCAACAGTTGCCCAAAACCGACGACTAGCCCAAGATCCTGCTCTAGCTGATATTGCAGGTCAATTGCCGCTAGCGAATCAAGCCCAAGCTGCTGGATCGGCAACGTTACGTCAACTTCAAAACCAAGCTGGCGGCTGAATTGTTGGCGCAAATAAGTGGCGATGGCTGCTGGTTGCTCAGTGGTTGGCAATGCCCTGATCTGCTGAGAATCGAGCGAATCGTGATCGACGCTGGCAACGATCGTTTGGGCAATTGGAGTTAATTCGCCGCCGAGAAATAATTCGCGGCAACGATAGCGCTGAAGTTTGCCGCTTGAGGTGCGTGGCAATTGGCCAGGCCGCAACAACACAATCGCATAGGCTTGCAAGCCATGGGTTTGGGCTAAGCTTTGGCGAATGGCGGCCATAATTGGGGCTGGATCATGCTGACGCTGTTCACGCCGCAACTCCTGCATTAGCACCAATTGCTCAACGCCAGCGACATCGAGGCTGAACGCTGCACAGGCTTGGGGTTGCAAGGCAGGGTGAGCCTGATCAACACTCAATTCTAAATCATGGGCATAATGATTTTGCCCGCGAATGATGATCAGATCGTTCAAGCGCCCGTTGATATACAGCTCGCCATTGCGCAAAAAGCCCAGATCGCCAGTACGCAAAAAGTGCTCGTTGCGCTCGCGTGGTTGGGCGGCAAAGGTTGCCTTGCTCAATTCAGCACTCGCCCAATAGCCGTGGGCGACGCTTGGCCCGCGCAACCAAATTTCGCCAACTGCAGTTTCAGGCAAAACCTCTAGATTCGTAGGATCAACAATTAACAACTCATGCTCGTCGATTACCGTGCCACAACTAATTAATTCTGGCTCAGGCTGAGCCAAGCGGGGCAAATGTGCACCGCTGACCATCAAGGTTGCTTCGGCCATGCCATAGGTTGGGTAAAATGCCGCTGGATCAAAACCAACATCAGCAAAGGTTTCGGCAAATTGACGCAAGACGTTTGGCCGAATTGGCTCAGCACCATTGAAGGCCACTCGCCACGAACGCAAATCTAACGTAGCCCGTTGGGCTGGGGTGATTTTGCGCACACACAATTCATAGGCGAAGTTCGGGCCGCCGCTAGTTGTGGCGCGATAATCGCTGATCGCCTGCAACCAACGCCATGGTTGCTGCAAAAAAGCCACAGGCGACATCAAAACCACTGGAAACCGGCTATACAATGGCTGCAAAATTCCGCCAATCAAACCCATGTCATGGTAAGGTGGCAGCCAAATCACCCCTTGACTGGTCGCATCATGCCCAAACCGCTGCTGAATCTGCGCCAAATTGGCCAGCAAATTACCATGGCTGACCATCACACCTTTGGGCTGGCCAGTTGAGCCAGAGGTATATTGCAAAAAAGCTAAGTTATGGGTTTCAAGTTGTGGCACTTGCCACGCTCCAGCATCAACTTTCTCATCGCAGATTAGCCATTGGAGTGCTTGCAATTGCGGTGCGACAGCCAGCAACCGCTCAATTTGGCTGACAAACTGCCGATCAATCAGCGCAAAGCGTGGTGTGGCATTGGCAACAACTGCCAACAAACGCGGTAAATGGCGCTCAAGCTGTTGCAATTTTGGCGGATACAATGGTACAGCAATCGCCCCCGCATACAAACAGCCCAAAAAACTCACAATATAGTCAAGGCCTGGGTCATTGAGTAATACAACCCGTTCGCCCTGCGCATTCAGCGCTTGCAAACGAACCGCCACCTGCCGCGCCCGCCGATCCAGCTCGGCATAGCTTAAATCTTCGGTTGCGAATTGACCATTTAAAAACCGATACGCCTGCTGTTCAGGCGCTTCCAATGCGTTCAAACGCAGCACATCCACCAGCGTTGTAGCCGGAGGGAGATTCGCATGCTCTAACACAGACACTATCGCTTTCTGAAATCTATCATTCTGGAAGCATAGGGGAGGCTTCCTAAAATACACACCTCGTCCAAGCGAGCATTCTAAACAGGTTTGAGGCCTAATGCAGTCGCAAATCAAACAATATTCTTGTCATATATCACACCAATATTTGGTGCTTAATCAGACAACATTATTTCTTGAGGTTTTCTATACTTAGTGATTGTGATCCATTTTCAAGGGGGTATGCCACGTGCAAACAACAGATGACGATACAACAATCTATAACGTTGTGATCAATCACGAAGAACAATACTCTATCTGGCCTGCCGAACGCGAAAACCCGCTGGGCTGGAGTAATGTTGGAGTGAGCGGCAATAAACAAACCTGTTTAGATCACATTAAAGCGGTTTGGACTGATATGCGGCCATTAAGTTTACGCCAAGCGCTAGCCAACCAATCGGCTTAGCCCTGATTTAACTTAATGTTTTGGCAATACGTGTAGCATCATCCCCCAGCATGCTACACGTATTGCTGTTGTAGTATAGATTTTGCGAGGAACCCAATGTTTAAGCAGCGAATGATCGCCTTATTTGTGGTAGCAGGCTTGATTAGCGCTTGTGGCACTCAAACTACACCAACCACAAATCCAACTAGCCCTGCTGCGCCTGTTAGTAGCACACCAACTGTTGTAGCTGAAGCGAGTGCTGTGCCAGCAGCAACAACCCCAGCAACCAGCGCACCCAGCCCAAGTGCCTGTGTTAGCAATTACGATAGCGCAACCGATTACTTCAGCTCCAAAACTAGCCCAAGCTATGCCAAAGAGTGGACGGTTGAGTATGCTAAGCATTACAAAGTTGTCACGGTTGATCTGGATACTGACCCAGTTAAAACCGATTTTGATCGCTATATCTTGGTGCAGTGTGGCACACCAGCGCCCGTACTTGAAGGCGATTTAGCCAATGCCATGGTCGTAACCATCCCAATTACCCGAGTGTGGGAAGGTGGTAGCAGCACCTTTGCCGCTATGGATGCCTTGGGCGTGGTCGATAGCTTGAGCGGTGTGGTTGGCTCGATGACTGGGAGTGCCAACGAGTATCTGCCTTCGATTGCAGCCCAAGTTGCCAAAGCTAGTGTGATCAAAGAAGCCAGCTATGGCGAAGATCTCGAATTAATCGCTGCTGGCAAGCCCGATATCTACCTCAACACCAATGGCCGCGAATGGATGACCAACGCTCGCCAAGTAGGTATTCCAGCACTACACTACTCACCATTCTCCGAATCACCACTTGGCTCGGCTGAGCAAGTTAAATTCTTAGCGTTGTTCTACAACCTCGAAGCCAAAGCTGACGCGATTTTTACACCAATCGAGCGTGAATATTTGGCACTACGCGAAAAAGCTCAAGCAGCAACCAACAAACCAAGCGTGCTTATTGGCAATGTAACCCAAGATGGTCGCTTTGGCACACGCAACCTTGATCGGTTAGAATCAGTGTTGATGCGTGACGCAGGCGGCGAATTAGTGTTGACTGATACCGAATTGAATCTTGGCGGCGGTAGCACTGGCTTTAGCAGCAGTATCGATCTCGAAAAAGCAATTGAAATTGGCGCAAATGCTGATTTCTGGTTCAACTTGGTTTATGTTCCCAGCGACAATACTGCCAGTGAATTTATTGCCACGAACCCATTAAACGCCAGCTTTAGCGCCTTACAAAAGGGTAATAGTTTCCATCGTTTTGGCCGTGCCGAGGATTACTTTAGCAATGGTGCGGTCTATGTTGATCAACTGCTTGCTGATGCAGTCAGTATATTGCACCCCGAACTTTTGCCCGATCACGAATTAGTCTTTCTCAAACGGATTCCTGGCGAGTAATGTATGTGCTCATTCTTCCCGCCGAGCGAGGAGAAAACCCGCCATGATGAACCGAAGGGACTCTCTCTCGCCCGCCGCAGTGGGCGAGAGGTTGGGGTGAGAGCATGAATTTCGAAATAGAGCTAGATTCAAGCGAAAGTTCCAAGCAATGCAAAAGCAACAACTCAGATTAGCCCAGCCTGAGCCAAAACCAGCAGAAGCGTCACCGCCAAAAAGTCGTTTTGCCAACCATATTGCAGCTTTGCAAACTCAGCCAAGCCAAGCAGCTAGCCGCTGGCAGCCAAGCTCGAAGCGACGCAATATCTGGCTATTCGGGCTATTAATTGTGCTCAGCATGGTTGGAGTAGTGCTTTCGCTCACTTGGTCGTCGGTCGATATTCCGCTGAGCAGCGTGGCCGATATTCTGCTTGGGCGGCCAACTGCTCAGCCAGCGTGGCGTACAATCATTGTTGATATTCGTTTGCCACGCATTATTACCGCGATCTTAGTTGGCATGGCGCTTGGCTTGGCAGGCTTGCAACTTCAAACTATCTTTCGAAATCCCTTGGCTGAGCCGTTTACCTTAGGCGTTTCATCAGGTGCAAGCCTTGGTGTGGCCTTGGTTATTCTGCTAGCTCCTTCGAGTGGCATTAGTTTTGCCGCGCTTGGCAGCAATGTTTTCGGCAATTTAGGCACAGTTGGTAGCGCGATTGTTGGTGGCTTGAGTGTGCTTGGAATTATGATGGTGGTTGCAAGTCGGGTGCGCGATATGACGATCATCCTGCTGTTGGGGGTGATTCTGAGTGCTATGACCTATGCATTGGTGACCGTGTTAATTTTCTTTGCCAACGAAAGCCAAACCCGCGCCTTTGTCGAATGGCAACTTGGCAGTTTTACACGGGTACGTTGGGGCGAATTACGCTATTTTGTGCCGGTAACCGTGATTGGAGCCTTAATTGCATGCCTCACCACCAAACATCTCAATGCGCTGTTGCTTGGTGAGCATTATGCCCAAAGCTCAGGCATCAATGTGCAGCGGGCACGCTGGATTATTATGGGTAGCGCTTCGATTATGGCTGGCACAGTCGTCGCCTACGCTGGGCCAATCGGCTTTGTGGGTATCGCAATCCCACACCTTGCTCGCGGTTTGTTCAAAACCTCAGATCATCGGGTGCTCGTGCCTGCAACCATCCTCACCGGAATTCCGTTTGCCCTTGCTTGCGGAATTTTGGCTGAAGTGCCGAGCAGCTCGCTGCAACTACCAATTGATGCAGCAACTTCGCTGTTTGGCGCACCAGTTGCCGCGTGGGTATTATTGCGCATGAAACGTGGAGCATGGATGTGAACCAGCCAGTTTTAGCAACCGACAACTTGAGTGTTGGCTACCACCAACGCCGTGGTCAAAGCCGTAGCGTTTTGCAAAACCTCAATTTAAGCCTTGCCAAGGGCGAATTCGTATGTTTGCTTGGAGCGAATGGCGCAGGTAAATCGACATTAATTCGTACCCTAACCCACATGCAAGCGCCAATCAGCGGCAGCGTTACAATCAATCAACAACCGCTCCATCACCTGAGCAAGGCCCAATTAGCCAAACAACTGAGCGTAGTACTGACTGATCGGTTGCAAGTCAGCAATTTGACTGGCTATGAACTAGTAAGCCTTGGGCGCATGCCGTATACCAACTTGTTTGGCAGCCTCAACCAACACGATCATCAGGTAGTTCGCTGGGCTTTACATGCAACCAACTCTGATGATTTGGCTCAACGTTTGCTCAACGAAATGAGCGATGGTGAGCGCCAACGGATTATGATTGCCCGCGCCTTGGCCCAAGAGCCAGCCGTGATGATTCTCGATGAGCCAACCGCTTTTCTCGATTTGCCTCGGCGGGTCGAAATTACCAGTTTGTTGCGCAAACTAGCCCACGAAACTGGCTTATCCGTGGTTATGTCTACTCACGATCTTGATTTGGCGATTGGCAGCGCTGATCGGTTGTGGCTAGTTTTCGATGATGGCAGCATAGAATGTGGAACCCCTGAAGATTTGATTTTAGATGGTCGGTTGGCCCAAACCTTCCGCAAAAGCCAATTGCAATTTGATCAACAACGCGGCGGCTTTCGCGCCCAAACCCAGCCAATTGGCCAGGTTCGGCTGAGTGCCAACGGCTTGCATGGCCAATGGATGCAGCATGCCCTAGAACGAGCAGGCTATCACGTGCTGAATGCAAAACAGGCTGATTGCCCACATATTCAGCAGCTTGAAAACGATTGCTGGCAAGTTGAACACCAGCCATGCGCCAACATTGACCAAGTGTTGGCTTATTTAGGCAACATTTAACTACTCATCACGAAAACTATTTTGACAAGTAGGCGATATTTGATATATTGTATCAATAATTATGTGGTGAGTAATCAAAACTATGCTGAAAGTGCTTCTCATCAGCAGCGATCTACCGGATCAAGCTCTGCTTGGCCAGTTGCTGGATGCTGGATATCGATTGAGTTTGTTGCGGCTTGAGCAACTAGCTAAGCAAACAACCATCGCCGATCAAAGCCTCTTGGTCGGCTGTTTTACCAATGAGGATGAATTAGCGCAACTCACCGAAAACTTGGGCAGTCAAGAGCCACTATGGTGGGGCTGGAATCAGAGTAACTATCCGCATTTAACCTTGAAGGCCTATGAAGCTGGCGCTCGTCATGTGATTACCAACGACGCAAACGCTAGCCAAATCATCCAAAACTTAAATGCGCTGCACGTCAGCCAACTTCATCAGCAAACTACCCGCGGTCGAGAGCAGCAGTATCCACGTGGGGCAATGGTGCATTTACAAGCCGATCAAGCCTTATTGATTGAAACTGGAATTTTGAGCTTGCAAGTCAATCATCCTGATGGCTCGAACGTGCTTCTAGGTTTGTTCGGGCCAAACCAATTAGTCTGTGGCCATCCACACGATGGCTGTGCGATCTATCTGCAAGCGCATACCCCGATTAGCGCTCAGCTCTTGCCGTGGCAACGGGTCTTGAGTGAGCCTTCGTTGATCGAACGATTACGCATGCGGCTGCAACTAATGGAAGCGTGGGCTTCGTGCCAAGCCCATCCTTACCTTGATCAACGAGTTTTAGGCATTTTGAATTTGTTGGCCGAGCAATTTGGCAAACAGCATAACCAGGGCTTATTGATTGACGTGCGGATTACCCATGAACAACTAGCCTCAGCGGTTGGCTCAACCCGCGCAACGATCTCACGGATTATCCGCGATTTGCGCACACGAAGTATGCTTGATAGCCACTTCAGCGGCAGTAATGAGCGTTTTTGGCTCCCAATCGTGCCCCACTATCATCACACCCATCCCTTTGCTTAATGTAGATTAGACTTAGGTTGGATACTATATTCAGCGCCGCTATGGGAAACAGCTCCCATGGAACGAAATTGTATTTTAGAACACCTCGTTGCAGCCAGAAGCAGTTAAGTTCTTTGGTATTGTATTGGAACCAATAAAGGCATTTTAGCAGCAGCACTGGCAGAAAACCGCAGCCGTGCTACCACTCTTAGCACGGCTGAATCATCGACCCAAAAAACCATGACCTTTGCATCAATCGACAATCAGCGTTAATCTGCTACGATCAGCGTGAAGTGGGCAATTCCAGCGACGAGGAAGTGACGATGACTCAAATCGCAGTTAATTCACCAGCGGCTTTTGGCAAGCAATTGCGCTTGTTGCGCCGCCGTGCTCGCCTAACCCAAGCCGAATTAGGGATTGCCGTAGGCTATAGCGATGCGCAAATTTGTCGGCTTGAAACAGGCCGCCGTCCCCCCGATTTAACCACCTTAATTGCGTTATTTTTGCCAGCGCTCGATATCGAGGCGCAATCACACGAGGCTCAGCAGCTTTTAGAATTAGCCGCAAGCGCCCGCGAGGAATTAATCGCTGAGCCAAGCCAGAACAATCATGGTGCACTCAATCAAGCACTGCCAACCTTGGCCAGCCACCTGCCTAGCCCAACCAGCTACTTTTTAGGCCGTGGCGCTGAACAACAACGCATCTTGCAATGGCTGAATAATCCTACAATTCGCTTAATCAGCATTGTGGGCTTGGCGGGCATTGGCAAAACCCAGCTTGGCTTGCAATGTTTGCATCAATTTGCGAGCCAAAGCGAACAGCAGTGTGTTTTTGTTGATCTGGTGACCGCCAATGACCCTGAATCGATGGTTCAGGCGATCAACAAGGCGCTCGAAATCAGCGAAAGCCCCGATGAGCATCCCTTGAGTTTGGCAATTAGTCAGCTTGAGCAGCAACCAAGCTGTTTACTGTTGGATAATTGTGAACAGATTCAGGATGCTAGCCGGGTGATCAGCCTATTGCTCAGCGAAGTACCAACCCTCAAATTAATTATTACCAGCCAAGTAGCCTTGCGTCTCAGTGCCGAACATGTACTACAACTCACGCCCTTGGCCGTGCCCAATTTGTTGGCATTGCCGCCCTTAGCTGAATTAGCCCAAATCGAAGCTATGGCTTTGTTATTGGCCCGTTTGCAAGTGCATAACCCCAAACTTGAATTGACCGCGAAAAATGCGTTGGCGCTTGCTGCCTTGTGTGTACGCGTCGATGGTGTACCGTTGGCGCTAGAGTTAGTTGCTGCTTCAGGCCGTTTGTTCGACCCCGAAGCCTTGTTGAGCGAATTGGCCAGCCATTTTTTGAGCATGCGACGGCGGGGCCGCGATTTACCGTCGCGCCACTACTCAGTCACAACCGCACTGACATGGAGTTATCAACAGCTTGATTCAGCTAGCCAACGTTTGTTTGAGCGGTTGAGCGTATTCGTTAGCGGTTGGACGGTCGAGGCGGCCTTGGCGGTTTGTGGCCCAGAATACCAACGCCATGAGCTGATTGAACAATTAAATGTGCTGCTTGATCATAGCCTGATTCAACAACAAACCAACGATGATTCGACGCGAATGAGTATGTTGACGATGGTACGGACGTTTGCTCAAGAGCAAGCCAACAAGCATGCTGAACATGATTTGCTCAAGAGCCGCATGCTCGATTATTTGATTGAACTAGCCCAGCAAGCCGAGCAACCACTGCGTTCAGGCAATAACCAAGCTATGTGGATTCAGCGGTTAGAGGCTGAGCACGATAATATTCGGGCTGGCTTAAATTGGGCTTGGCAACACAATGCCCATCAACGCGGCATTCAGTTGGTTGGCTATGTATGGCGTTTTTGGTATATGCGCGGCTATTTACGTGAAGGTCGGCGTTGGTTTGAAAACCTACTGATCAGCCATGAACCAACTGCTGACGTTGATTTTGCCCGAGCACTCGATGGGGTCGGCATTTTGGCTTGGAGACAAAGCGATTATCAGCAAGCTGAACAATGGTATCAGCAAGCCCTTGCCATCTACCAAACCACCCAACACACCGCTGGCCAGGCGCAAGTTTTGGGTCATCTGGGCTTAGTGGCGATGGATACCGGAGCCTATGCCCAAGCAGCGGCCTACTACGAACAAAGTTTACCGCTCTATCAAGCCGTTGAGGATCAATCCGGAGTGGTTGCCACATTGCACAATCTCGGCAATCTCTATTGCCAACAATCAGAAAATCAACGGGCAAGCCAACTCTATCAAGAATGCTTACAGATCTATCAGGAGATGGGTGATCAATCGGGAGTGGCATTAATTGCCTTGGGTTTGGGGGTGATCGCCCGTGATGAACAACGTTTAGATGCAGCGCAAGCCTCGTTTGAACAAAGCCTCAGCTTGGCGCGTGAGTTGGGCGATGATTGGAATGAAGCGACGGCCTTAATCAATCTTGGTAACATCGCGATTGATACCAGCCAGCCCAAACTTGGCTTGGAGCATTATCAAACCGCCAAACAGATTTTCGAGCGTTTAGGCGATCAGCAATCATTGTGTCTGATCGAAAACCGAATTTCTAATGCTCACTGGCTGCTGGGCGACTATGCCCAAGCCCAAGCTGGCTACCGTCAATGCCTCATGTTAGCCCATGCAATCGGCTTTGATGGCGGAATTATTGAAGGTTTAGAAGGACTAGCCCATTGCTTGAGCCAAACATTGCCAACGACTGCCGCCCAACTCATGGCCTACGCCGCCCAGATGCGTAGCACCAAAGGCTACCCAATTATTCCTGCCGATGAAGCTGGTTACAACCAAATTGGGCAAGAAATTCAGGCCCATTTAAGCACCACCGCATGGCAACAGGCCTACCAGCAAGGCCAACAGCTGAGTTTGCAACGAGCAGTAAGTTTGGCGCTGGCCAATTGATCCACGGCCTACATCAAAAGGGGGATTGACGCGACCATGCAGTTGGCTATACTAGGCCACAGCTTCGTTTAGAGGAACCATATGCGCACAATTGATCTTGCAACATGGCCGCGTCGTCAACATTTTAGCTTCTATCAAGGCATGACCTACCCACATTTTAGTTTATGTGCCAATGTCGATATTCAAATTTGGTATCAAGCAATTAAGGCTCGCCAAGCGCGTTTAAGCACCAGCCTTACCTATGTATTTGCCCGCGCCGCCAACGAACAAGTGGCCTTTCGTTGGCGAATTCGGGGTGATAATGTGGTTGAGCATGATCGGGTTGATCCTTCGCCAACCGTCTTGCTCGACGACGATCTCTTTAGCTTTTGTGTGATTCCCTATCGGGCGGATTATCATGCATTTTCAGCCTTAGCCGAAGCCAAAGTCGCTGAAGTCAAAGCCAACCCAACCATCACCGACGAGCCAGGCCAAGATAATTTGTTGTATATGACCAGCATTCCGTGGGTCAGCTTCACTAGCATGATGCACCCGATCCATCTCAACCCAATCGATTCAGTTCCGCGCATTTCGTGGGGCAAACACACGCTTGAAGGCCAGCGCCGCTTGATGCCGGTGGCGGTACAAGTCCATCATGGCCTGATGGATGGCTTGCATATTGGGCGTTTCTATGAGCGAGTTCAGGCAATTCTCGATCATCCTGAGGATTTTTTGGGCTAAGTTTGTACACCAAGCAGCTAAAATAGTGCTTAATCATCCTTTTTACATCCATTTCGATCGATTAGAATCAATAGGTGTGTAGATAGGTGCAACGCTTGCACTGGCAATTGTAAGCGTTGCTAGCACTGTGAGGTTTGGCATATGCTACCTATTCAATGGCCGAGCACGCGACGATGGGGCATAGTTTTGGGAGTTTTGCTAGCGTTTTGGCCAAGTTTCGCCTTGGCTTGTACCCAACCGATTGGTGGGCATCCCCGTTATACTGCGACTGAGCATACCAATGCCGCCGCCATCGTTTTAGAAGGTGTCGTGATTGATGGAAAAGTCAACAATAATCCTGGCTCGCTCATTAACCTGGCAACTATCCAAGTATCTCAATACTTTAAAGGAATTGGACCTGAAATCGTTACCGTTGAAGGGTTTGGTTCAATCACAATGTGCCTTAGCCAAGTTGAAATCGGTGATCATTTGATCTTCTATATCTATGTTGGAGCAAACAGTCAGTGGCATGCCCATTATATGAGTGCTGGCGATGCTGTAGCAAGGCCAATACCTTCAATTAGGGCCGAAATTATCGCCGCAGTGGGCAGCCCACCAGTCGCACCATTGCCCTCAACGCCTGGACCGCTTGATCCAACCTCAATTCCAATCACGACCCCTGCTGATCCATCAACAATTGTAGTGCCAACACCACAATTGCCCATTGAACTTCCAGCGACCAGCCAAGCAGGTTTACCATTAATCTGGTGGGTTTTGCTAGGCCTCAGTTGCTTAGCCGGTGGCATTTGGTTGCGTCAACACTATCTTAAATCAAGCTAAACTCATCGCCAGCCCAACGCTGAATAGCAACGTTGGGCTGGCGGCGGTTCGCACCAAATTAATCGCGTATGGTTGAGATTACAGCTCTTTTTTACGTCGAGCAAAGCCACTTTGGATACCAATAAAGATCAACGTCAGCGCACCGACGCAAATCCGAGTCCACCACGAACTAAGCGTACCATTGTATTGCAGGATCGAGATAATTGTCCCTTCGATCAGGATTCCAAACAACGTACCGATAACACTACCAACCCCGCCCGTAAGTAGCGTACCACCCATCACCACTGCTGCAATGACATCCAATTCAACACCAGTAGCAAACTGCCCATAGCCCGCCAGCAACGAGATACTGAACACAATTCCGGCGAGGGCTGAGCAAAAGCCGTTGAAGCCATAGACCATAATTTTAGTACGCCCAACCGGAAATCCCATCAGGCCCGCCGACTGCTCATTGTTCCCGAGCGCATACATAATCCGGCCAAAACGGGTAAAGTAAGCCAGATAAATCGCTACCAAGAGCAGCAGCGGGCCAACCAGCGTGGGAATATAGATATAGGCTTTTTCAAAAAATGGCATATAGATCGGGGTGAGTGCAAGGTATTTATAGAACGGATCAGTAATCGTCACCGATGTCAGACTAATGATATAGGCCAGACCACGGGCGAAAAATAGGCCCATCAGGGTAACGATGAACGGCTGCACTTTAAAAAAATGAATGATGCTGCCCAACCCCAACCCGATCGCTGTGCCCATCACCAGCATCAGCGGTATGACAAAGGCCGCGCTGAAGCCTATTTTGAGCAAGGCAGCCGATGCCGCCGTCGTCAAGGCCAAGACACCGCCAACCGACAGGTCAATCCCTCCGGTCAAAATCACAAAGGTCATGCCAATTCCAATAATTAGCAAAAAGCCGTTGTTGATAAACAGGTTGAAAAATGCCTGAGGCCGTTGCATCGCGGGATACAGCTGTGCGCCAATGATGTAGGCCATAAGAAAGATCGTAATTGTCGTAAGCAGCGGGCCATGCCGCATGACGGAGAGCTTCAGTCGTTGTGTCATGGTGAATCCCTTTCAAAGCGGTGACGCACAGCAATGCGAGGCTATGGGCGCGGGAGATCTCGATTCTCGTCTGGTGTTATTACCGCCGATTTGGGCTGAGTATCCGCACGCACACTGCGACGTTTCACAAGCCGACGATCGGAATAGAGCAGGATCACCAGCAGAACCAGTACTGCCCGTCCAGCGAGCAAGGCGTTCGCTGGCACGCCCAACGTATACATCGAAAGTGTGAATGTCCAGATAACCATTGCGCCAAGCACGCTTGCCAAGAGTGAAAAACGCCCACCAGACAGCATCGTGCCGCCCATTACAACCGCCAAAATCGCGTCTAGTTCATAATTAAGCCCGTTGTTGTTGCCATCGGCGCTATGCACATAGGAGCTAAGGATCAGGCCAGCAAGAGCGCTGCAAAAACCACTAAAGGTGTAGGCTAGCAACTGGACATTCTTGGCGCTAATGCCGCTGTAGTAGGTAGCTTTTGGATTAATACCGACTGCTTCAATAAATAGCCCAATCGGTGTCTTACGCACACCCACCCAAGCGATGATCGCTACCGCCGTGACGATATAGATCGACACTGGCAGCCCTAAAATATAGCCGTTACCAAACCAGAAGTAGGGTGTGTAGTAAATCGTGATAATCTGACCGTTGGTAATCAGCTGGGCAATGCCCCGACCAGCAACCATGAGGATCAAAGTTGCGACCAGTGGCTGAATCTTAGCCCGCGATACCAACAGACCATTCCAAAGACCACACAGTGTCCCTGCCGCCAGCGTCGCCAGCACGATGATTGCCAGTGGGGTATTGGTGGCGTTTCGCGTCAGAATCTCATTTGAAACCAGCTTATCACCAGGCGCGGGGTTGATCAGAACCGCCCCCATAGCCGCCGAGATCGCCATAACAGCCCCGACCGAAAGATCAACGCCGCCAGTGGCGATCACCAGCGTCATACCAAGGGCCACCAGCATCAGCGGCGCACCGTTGTTCAGCACATCGATCAGATTGCCATAGAGATGCCCATCTTGGATGTTGATACGAAAAAATTCGGGGATAAACAGCGCATTAAATCCAAGAATAACTGCCCACGCGGTGAGCACCCAGAACAATCGGCTCTCCCGAATCCGTCTGAAAAAGACCGTATAGTTCATGCCTCACCTGCCATCGTTTGAATAAGCGTCCGATCACTCACCGCGTGGTCGTAGTCGGCCACTTTCGCGCGGTCGCGCAAGACCACAATCCGGTCGCTGATACGTACCACCTCTTCCAACTCAGAGGAAATAAAGACGATTGACATGCCATCCTTGACGAGTTCCAGTACCAGCTTTTGAATCTCAGCCTTGGCACCGACATCAATGCCCCGTGTCGGCTCATCCAAAATCAGCAGGCGTGGCTGCGTAACGAGCCAGCGGGCCAAGATGACCTTTTGTTGATTGCCGCCACTTAAGTTTTTGACCAGCTGGTCGGGCGATGGCGTGCGAATGCCAAGCAGCTTGATGTATTTCTCGGCGATTTCATCCTGCTTCTGCCTGTTAATGAATTTGAACCAGCCATAGCGCCCTTGCAAGCCCAAAATAATATTTTCGCGAATGCTAAGATCGCCTACAATACCCTCAGCCTTGCGATCCTCGGGACACAAAGCGACCCCACGCTTGATCGATTCTTGTGGGGAAAACCGCGTAACTGACTGCCCATCGATCAGCAACGTGCCACTATCAGGCGAAGTCAGACCAAACAGCAAACTTGCCAGTTCGCTGCGTCCGGAGCCGAGCAACCCTGCAATCCCCAGCACTTCGCCGACGTTAATAGCCAGATCAAGCGGCTCCAGCATGCCGCTCAGGCCCAGACCAGCCGCTTCGATCAGCCGTCGTTCATCGGGCTGACGCTCACCTCGCGCTTTATCTTGGGCCAATGCTTGCAATTCGCCAACTACGCGACCAAGCATTTTTGCTACCAGTTCAACCCGTGGGAGATCGGCAATGTCGTAGCTGCCAACGAAACTGCCGTTGCGCAGAATCGTCACTCGATCAACGATTTCGTACACTTGGTCGAGGAAATGCGTGACAAAGACAATCCCGATGCCCGCTTGCTTGAGCGCCCGCATCACAGCAAAAAGCCGTGCAGTTTCGTTGGCATCCAAGCTGGATGTCGGTTCATCCAGAATCAATACTTTGGCCGACGCGATCTCAAGCGCCCGGGTAATCGCGACCATTTGCTGGATCGCGATCGAGTACATTCCCAGTGGTTGGGTCACATCCAGCTCGATGCCTAAGCGCAGGAGCGCTTGGCGGGCCATTTCGTTCAGCTTTTTCCAGTGGATGCCACCAAAGCGCCGTGGCTCATGGCCGAGCATAATATTTTCGGCGACCGAAATATTGGTGCACAGATTGATCTCTTGATACACCGTGCTGATGCCAAGTTGTTGGGCATGCTGCGGCGACCGAATGCGGATAAGCGTGTGCTCTAATTCAATACTGCCCGTGTCGGGCTGCTCCACCCCAGTGAGAATTTTGATCAGGGTAGATTTTCCGGCACCATTTTCGCCCATGAGCGCGTGGATTTCGCCTTTCCTCAGCGTAAAATCAACACGTTCAAGGGCGACGACACCAGGAAACGCTTTGGAAATACCTCTGACGGTGATAAGACTCTGCGAATCAGCCATAACGATCACTCGCCTTTCCCATATCGCCGATTGAGCTTGTTGGGGGAGGAATGATGCCTCCCCCAGTGCCATTGGTAACTAGTATTTGCGGGTTGGTAACAGTTCAGCTGCATTCTCTGGATAGTAGACGGTTTCATTGGTGATGACTTCTGGCTCGACTGGCTGACCGTTCATGAGCTTCAGCGCCAATTCGAATACCTGTGGGCCAAGCAGCGGGTTACACTCAACATCGGCTTGGAACCAGCCATCAACCATGGCTTGGAAACCGCCGCGAGTACCATCAACCGACACAATCTTGAGATCGCCTGGTTTGATCCCAGCAGCCTTGAGAACTTCGATCACGCCGATGCCCATGTCGTCGTTGTGAATAAAGATGCCTTGGAAATCCGTGCCCGGGGTATATTTCTTCAGAAGTGCCTGCATCACAGGGACGGCCTCGGCACGGGTGAAGTTGCCAGTCTGTGAATCGATAATGGTGATGTTGGAATTGAGTTTATTGCGCAAACCCTTTGCCCGACCAACCGCTGCACCAGAACCTGTCGTTCCCGAAAGTTCGAGAATCGCGCCGCCGTTTGGCATCATTTTGTTGAATTCAGCAGCGGCCCGTTCACCTTCCAAGACCATATTGGAGCCGATATGGGTGCTATAGAGGGATTTGTCGGCACTCACACTGCGATCAACGATAATCACCGGAATACCTGCATTCTTGGCCTCGGTCAGAACAGCATCCCAGCCATCCTCAACGACTGGTGGCAGTGCAATCACATCCACGCCCTGCTGGATACAGGCACGCACGGCAGAAATTTGATTTTCTTGCTTTTGCTGGGCATCAGAGAAAACCAATTGCTTAATTCCCAAGGTTGCTGCGGTCTCCTTGATCGAAGCGGTATTGGCGGTGCGCCAGTCGCTTTCAGCCCCAAGCTGCGGGTAGCACAGCACCATATCGCTGTAGGTTTTGGCCCCTGTTGCAGGCGCATCTGGTGCCGTTGTGGGCGCACTCGAGGCACCACAACCAGCTAGCCCGACGATAACCAGGAGCGCCATCAGACGCGCGGCGAATGTTCGTGAAATGCTCATGGAACGTCCTCCTAAGAGAATAAAGCGAAAATCTGGTCAGTAAACCGTCGTTACCAATAAGAAAATTTCGTACTTGACCTGCCTCCATGCTCGTCGGGCGCAGCGTGATACGCGGGAGGCAACCAGTGCGTCCCTAACGGGTCAGTCATGCAGACCTCAATAGACGTGAAGGGTTTCAATAATCGGAGGAAAGTGCCTAGTATTCGCGCTTAGACAATTCCTGCGCGGCGGTATCCTGTCGGTAGATGCCCTCGTCGGGCTTGATCCATTTTTCAACCGGTATGCCGTTAGCCAAGTTCAGGGCTGTGGCGAAAAACAGCGGGCCAAGCAGCGGGTTACACTCGATTGTGGCGTTAAGCTTGCCGTCAATCATTGCTTCGAAGGCAGCCCGTACCGCATCGATCGAAACAATTTTGATATCAACGCCAGGCCGTAGCCCATACTCCTCGATGGCCTCGATCGCGCCAAGCGCCATGTCATCGTTCTGGGCAAACACGCCGTCGATGCTGTTGCCGTGTTTTTGCAGCAACGCTGCCATCTCCTCTTTGCCACGGGCGCGAATGAAATCACCGGACTGGCTGTCGATTATGTGAAGCGCGGGATAAGATTGCAGGCATTCTTGAAAGCCAGTACCTCGTCCGATCATTGGGGCTGAGCCTTGGGTGCCTTCTAAGACGACAATCGCACCTTGACCATCCAGCAGTCGAGCCATCTCACCGCAGGCCCGCCGACCCTCTTCCACGAAGTCTGATCCGATGCGGACACTATAGAGATCATCTGGCACATTGGCGTTGCGATCGAGCAAGATCAACGGAATTCCAGCCTGCTTGACCTCGGCGAAAACCTCGTCCCAGCCAGTCTCGACCACGGGCGAGACTCCGATGACATCGACACCTTGAGCAATAAACGAACGGATGGCCTTGATCTGATTTTCCTGCTGCTGTTGCGCATCGGAAAGCGCCAATTCGACACCAAGTTGATTCGCCGTATCTTGAATCGAGCGGGTGTTAGCGGTGCGCCACTCGCTTTCGGCTCCGATTTGAGCAAACCCGACAACCAGCTCAGGATAAGTTTTGGTCTTGAGATCGAGGGAGGAGGGCGCTACTGCGCCGACTCCAGACGAGGAGCCGCCGCACGCTGCCAGAGTCCAGGCTATGGCCAGTGCGATAGCACAGCGGCAGAGTGCAAGGGCATTCATTGGGGCCGCCTCCTTTGGCGATTTCCAGACCAATCGTGGTCGGTAAACTAATCGGTGTATAGGCATTATAGCGGGCGGTCGAGGCACAAACAATCGTAATTTCTACGCAGAATATCCGCTATTTTAATGATTTTTTAGAGATCGGCGTGTCGAGTTTTTTAGCATAGTGTTCGATTTTTTACGATCAGCCTGTTAGCGAGCAGCAAGCGCCAGTGGCGGTTGGGTGGTAATGCCACGGTAGCGCGGGATGATCAGCGCCACACACGTGCCACGCCCATGTTCGCTTTCGATCGACAATCCATAGTCGGAGCCATAGTAGAGCTTGATACGCTGGTTAACATTACTGATCCCGTAGCCATCCTCGACGATGGGCATTACGCCTGTAACCCACAGGTTCCCCGCCTCCAGCAACGTCCGCACCTGCTGCAGCCGCTCTTGGGTCATGCCAATCCCATTGTCTTCGACTTCGATTCGCAGTCGATCACCATCGAGCCAGCGGCCACGCACCACAATAGTTCCACCGCTCCGCTTATTCTTGATCCCGTGATACAGTGCATTCTCCACCAACGGTTGGAGCGTCAGCTTGAGCATCTCGGTGCTCTGGGTGTCCTCAGGAATATCGATCTGGTAATCGAGGATATCGCGGTAGCGAATTTTCTGGATCGCCAGATAGCTTTCGATATGCGCGATCTCGTCAGGAACGCTGATCCAATCTCGGCCTTTACTGAGCGTAATTCGGAAGAAGCGCGACAACGCCGAAACCAGATCGATAATCTGTGCTGTGCGCTTGGCTTCGGCCATCCAGATAATTGCATCAAGGGTGTTGTAGAGGAAATGGGGGTTGATTTGTGCTTGGAGCACCCGTAGCTCAGCCTTTTTGAGGTTCTCGTGTTCTTCGAGCTTAGCATCAAGCAATTCTTTGATCTTACCAACCATAATATTAAAGCTCAAGCCTAATTCTGTGATCTCGTCGGCGTTATCAGCCATCACCAGCCCTTCGAGATCTTGGCGGGCAATCGTAGTAGTCACATCGTGCAGCTTCTTAATCGGAATATAGATACCTTTTGAGATCCGCCAAGCAGCAACGATCGAGAAGAGGATCGAAGCCATGATCACGCCTATACCACCGATCGCCCAGCGTGTCAGGTCGCTTTGCATTGCCTGATATTGCTGTTGGGTTCGATTAACTTCAAACAAGGCATAGGCTTGTACGTTGCCCTCAATCAACTGGGTAATACTACGAATTTCCTCCATCAGCACCAAATTTTCGGCAAAGGTTTTAGCTTGGGCAATCTGAATACCAACCTTATCGATCAACCTGCGGAGCGTTTGCAGCGTGTGCTGAATAATACCAAGTTTAACGCGACCCTTTTGAGAGCTAGAGTTATCGATCATTAGCTCAATGCGATGGTCGATATCGTTCAAGATTGCATACTGCGTACCTTGGGCAAACGGTTTCTTGCCGGCAATAATCTCCCACAGTTCGGCATCGATCGATGGCTTGATATAGCCGTTGATGCTGTTGGCGGTAGTAATATTTTGAATCAGCACGTCATATTGGGTCTTGTATTCTAGCCCGGGGACAATCAGAAAGATATATGGCACGCTCATCAAGATGACCACCATCAACAATGCCAACAGGATTTTGTCGCGGATAGACAATCGTAGGCGTAGCCGTGGGGCAGCCGCCCACCTAGCCAGCACAACTCCCATCGGCTCATGATTTGGCAGCTTTTCATCCATGATACAAACCCTCTGGTAATCTGGAGGCGACAGTTGGTGCTAGAAGCGCTGACGGAACTCGTTGGGTGGCTGACCGACAACCTTGCGAAACACCGAGTAGAAGTAGCGCGGGTTCTGATAGCCAATACGATAAGCGATCTCGCTGGCCGTTAGGGAAGTCGAGCGTAGCAGTTCGATGGCTTTGCGAATGCGAACTTGGGTCAGGTAGTCGATAAAGGTCTCGCCAACCTCGCGACGGAAGAGCGCACTAAAATAGGTCGGGCTAAGCAACACATGGGCCGCCGCTTGGCCCAACGACATCGCAGGATCGGCATAATTGGTATCGATATAGGCGAGGGCTTTCAGCATAATCGCCCCGCCGTGGAATTGTCCCTGATCGGATGGATCAGACTCCGCTGGGCGCTCGAAGCTACTGATCTGCGCCAATGCCTCAGCAAACGATTGGGGGATCAGGCTGAGTCGCTCGGTGGGGTCGCCGATCCCAATAATCGCGCGACAGCCAAGCTGCTCAGCCACGCGCTGGCGCATTGCAGTGGCTAGTCGCTCCGCCTGCTGGGTCATATCAGCGCGAGTCTCGCCCCTGACGATCAAGATGGTATCTTCGAGGCCATGCTTAAAGGCCACGACCAACGGTGATTGGTTTAAGCTGGCAGCGACAGTCACATCGACCTGCTGATAGAGCGTATACAGCGGCGCTGTAGCGGCGCTCGGTGGCATGGCGTGCATCACCAACACCTGATACCATGGTGCCAGCAGGTCGATTTCAAGGTTGCGGGCTTGCTCCATGAAATCGGCTGCCGAGCTACTGCCAGAGACCAGATCAAGCAGGCAGCGTTCACGCAACATTGGTTGGTGATCGAACATCTGCGCTTGGAGCGTCTCCAATTGTGCCTTGGCTTGACGCTCCCCATCGATCTGGCTGGCGATCTTGCGCAATGCCGCCAGCAGATCTTGGGCAACAATCGGCTTCAGCAAGTACTGCGTAACCCCGATTTGCATTGCTTCTTGGGCATAGCGAAACTCATCATGACCGCTAAGGATTATAATCTTCGTGGTTGGCAGCGTTTCCTTCACAATTCGACACAGCTGTAAGCCATCCATAAACGGCATCTTAATATCGGTGATAAGGATATCGGGTCGTCGCTCACGGATGAGCGGCAGTGCGATTTCGCCATCCGATGCCTCGCCGCAAAACTGATAGCCTGCCGCTGCCCAGTCAATCGCATCGCGAATCCCTTCACGAGCGATGATCTCGTCCTCGACTAAAAAGACTTTGTAGGTCATCGTTGCGCCTCGCATGCTTCGTTGCACGACCATCGTCATAGTTGAGCGTCTCAGATAGCTCGCTTGACGTGCACGCTCCCAAGGCCATATACGCCATGCATGAGCCTTGGGAGAACCAGTCATCATCAACGCAAGTAAATGTTCATTGGTTCATTAACTCTTGCGCACATATGGCGTAGTGGGTGAAATTCATGACTTGTCGGATAGCTCATAACCTATGATGATGCACCAGCCAAGTAAATCCATGACATTTCAATGTTCGAGGGGGACATTCGAAAAGGCCCATCGTGGGGTTCTCTCCTTAGCATGTTCGCGTTATACACTGTCCTTGTTATGCCTAGTCTAGCAGTCCTGTCAAGGCAACAATTGCCGTCGGGTGTCTGCTTAATTGTGCCCTTTTGTTGCAGATTATTAATCGATGATTTTATTCTGCAATACAGATCAGTGTTCAGTAAAAACATTAGAGAAATCGTGACTAATTGTGAGAAGTGGGATAAGGTCATCAAATCATCACCAAACACCTAGGTAAGCATAATTGACAGCCGATTAAAATGTAACTATACTTGTTTCATATTCACAATGAGGCAAAAAACATGAGTGCAAGCAGTCGATTTGCTGTGGCGGTGCATATTTTGGCCCTGCTTGAAACCAATCCTAATCAAGCTCTTTCCTCAAGCTGTATTGCAGCCAGCGTCAATACCAATCCGGTCGTTATTCGGCGAATCTTGGGTATGCTCAACCGAGCAGGCTTGGTCTATACCGAATATGGCGCAGATGGCGGCACTCGTTTAGCCCGTTCTGCTGATGAAATTACGCTCAACGATATCTATCATGCCACCGAAAATTGTCGCATTCTGCCCTTGCATGCTAGCTCGCCCAACCAAGATTGCCGCTGTGGGCGCACGATTCAGCCAGTGCTCAGCACCATTTTTAGCCATGCCGAGGCTGCCATGCAACAAGTATTGGCCAATAAAAGCCTCGCCGAAGTTGTGAATGAGATGCAGTGCAAGCCCAATCCGTCAGCTTTGCCCCATTCGTAATTAAAAAAATCGCGCCAATCTGTTAACGCCCGTGACAATCCTTGTCGTGGGCTAAAGCTGCATGCTATGATGCAGCACGGAGAGGAATTAGCGGTAGGAATCGCAGCTATGACAGAAGCACGTCGCTGGCCATGGGGCTTAATTTGGACAGCCCTGATTATTTTTTTGGCCGCTCTCGACCAAACGGTGGTGATCACCGTCTTACCAAATGTGGTCAGCACGCTGGGCCTTGATGTTGAGCAAGCGCTTGAACAAGGCATTTGGGTCATCACTGGCTATTTGTTGGGCTATACCGTCGCTATGCCCTTGCTAGGACGGATCGCCGATGCCTATGGTCATCGGCGCTTATTTTTGGCGGCGCTCGGGGTTTTCGTGGGCGGTTCAATTGGTTGTGCCTTGGCAGATAGCGTTTGGTCGTTGGTGGCATGGCGCATCGTTCAGGCGATTGGTGGTGGCGCTGTGTTGCCGATCGGTTTGGCAATCTCGATGGATGAAGTTAAGCCAATTCATCATGCAACTGCCTTGGGGATTATGGGGGCCGCCGGCGAAGCTGGCGGGGTGCTTGGCCCAGCCTATGGTGGCCTGATTTCACAAATCCAACTGCTCGATGTTGATGGTTGGCGTTGGGTTTTCTGGCTGAATATTCCACTCGGCGCAGCTTTGGCTTGGGCAATTATTCGCACCTTACCTGATCGGCCTGGTAATCGCGGGGCGATTGATTATATTGGCGGTGGCTTGATTGCGGTTAGTTTGACCGCCTTAACTGTGGCGCTTTCACGCTCGCTCGGTAGTTTGGCCATCGAGCCCAGCGCCGAAAGCGGCAACCTCGATCAATATGCAGTGCAATGGACATCACCATTAACCATTGGCCTGTTGGTGTTGGCAGTGCTCAGTTTTATTGGCTTTATCTGGTGGGAACGCCGCACGACAACTCCATTGATCGAGCTAAGCGCCTTCCGCACCCCAGCATTTAGCGCTGCCAATATTACCAATGTCTTGGTTGGCATGGCCTTAATTGTGGGCATGGTCAATGTGCCGTTTTTCGTCGGAACAGTGTTGGCAGGCGATGCGCTTTCTGGTGGATTAACGTTAATGCGCCTGACCATGATGATCCCGATTGGTGCAGTTTTGGGTGGTATGTTGATGCGCAAGATTAGTGCGCGGTTGGTTGCTAGCCTCGGCATGATCACCACCGCCGTTGGTTTTGCATTGCTGGGCTTTTGGAAAGCAGAAACCAATCAATTCCAATTAACCATCTATTTATTGTTAACGGGTACAGGCTTTGGTTTAGTACTCCCCGCCTTGAGTGCTGCCGCCATTGGCACCGTTGCCCGTGAATCAATGGGCACTGCCGCAGGCTTATTGAATGCATTACGCATGGTCGGAATCACCTTGGGTGTTTCGGCTTTGGCTTCATGGAGTTTGGCCTACCGCGCTAGCCTCAATAGTACGTTGGTGTTTACAATGGAAGATTTCAATACAGGCGCGGCCCAATTGGCCCTAACCCAAAATGAAATGACGGTGTATCACAGCACCTTTTTCGCCGCCGCAGTAGTTTGCTTAATTGCGTTGATTCCAATTTGGTGGCTGCCACGCGAACGCAGCGAGGGCGACACACCACTGTTTGCCTAGGTTTTAATCGAGCATCCTCGACCCGTTATTGGCGTTGCGCCAATCGCCCAGAGCATGGAACAAAACCACTGACGGGTTGAGGATAATCAGCACCAAATTTGGTTGCCGCCGCAGATCGCCAAACACCCTCCTAGCCTCCTTTAATGACCAAGCAGAATAATCCATCCTGCATGTGCGGAACGAATGAGACCCACTAGTTTTGAAATCGATTTAGTGTTATAACCAAATTAATCTAGCAGTGTAGCTAGGTTCATAGCTGCAAGGAGCCAACGATGAGCACGTTGAGTAGTACTTGCCCAGAATGAGGTGCAACGTTCACGCCCAAACTGATCGAAGCGCAGCCAGTTGGTTCGGCCAATCCTGATCATACCTTTGTTGAAGTTGCTGAGACATTCGCTTGCGCTGAATGTGGCGAATGGCTTGAGGCTCAGGTTCGGCGTGAAATTGCCAGTGGTTCGGCGAGCCAGATTGCCCCTAGAGCCGCGATTGCCACGCTTGAAGCATGGGATTGTTGCGGCTGTCGCTTTTCGCCGAGTGGTGAGCAGCTTGCGGCTCAATTTGGTCGGCAAATTCATATTTTTCAACGCCAAGACCAGCAATGGCGATTGATCCTCACATCGCCAAAACACGAGAGCTATACGCTGATCGGCTGGTTGGGCGAGGAAATGCTCATAGCCGATGATGCGATTTGGGATTTAACCAATGATATTATGTTTTGGCAAGATACCCAACGGATGATCTTCGTGAAGGATACAGCCTTTGATCCTCGGCAACTGCTGGTGCTACGGGGTGTGGCAGTTGAACGCCGACCACACTATAAGCAAGTGCTTGAAGCCTACCAACTCAGCACCAATGAAGAAATTCGGCTTGAAATCGGCGATCTGCGCAACGTTAATGATCATGTTGTCTGCTGGAATGTTGCGCGAGGAGCCAGCTTTTGTGTCCGCCCACAGGTTTCGCGAGCTGCCGCCAAGCACGATTCAAGCACAATCGAGCTGTGGCATTACGCTTCGGTGAGTGCCAGTTTTCACCGAAGCGTCGCCAAAACCCTTGAGCGCGGGCTGATTCAACAGGCATGGTGGCAAGCTGCTGGCAGTCTGTTAGCAGTTGCATGGTATCGCGACGTTGAGTTAGCCCCAAGCCAAAGCCATGCCTACGGACTCGTGAAATTCGATGGAACAACGCTTGAA
>NZ_DOPT01000041.1:0-10591 GCF_003512625.1 Herpetosiphon sp.
TTCCGTCCCGCCTCAAGGCGGGACGGAAGGGTGGTGAATCAATGCTTGAAACACTTGAAATCCTATAATAGCCACTTAAACCACATAAAAACTAGTTTGATCTATGCACCCTAGTAGCCATTCCCCAAAATTAACTCTTCTATCTCAGGATAAAATACCCAAGTTTGAAACAAAAAATCTATTATTGGAGAACTTCAATGCACGACCCTTGGGGCGATACATTTACCGCTGACGAGCAGGCGATTCTTGCGCCATTTGTCACTAATCTCGATCAGCCAATTTTTGGCTTGCGCAACTTACCTGAAGTTGTCAAAGGGGCGCTGTTCTCGCGCTATAGCCGTAGCGACAAAAGCTTGCGGCGGATGCTGCTCGATGAGTTTATTCAAGCGCCAGAGGCTGGTTTTCAGGCGATTGTTGGCCATGCTGCGGCTAACGGCAACGATCAACTGGTAGCAACCAAACAGGCCGAGGCTTTTTACGAACGGGTGTTGCTGGGATATGGCGATGATTCGGTGGCCGAGTTGGGCGGGGCGCACGTTGCCTGCGAAGGCGTGAGCAACATCGTCGCCAAAGCACTCGAAGATAGTCGCTTGGGCCTCGATCCGCTTGAAAAATCGACCCGTTATGTTCCCTTCGATCGCCAAGTGGCGGGCAAATATCGCTACCATCGGGTGGCTGAGCTTATGCAATCGCCCCATGCCACGCTCTATGAACAAACGCTTGATCAGTTGTTTGATACCTATCGAGTATTAATTGAGCCTGTGCAACGCTGGGTGCAAAGCGCCACACCACGCGATGCCAAAACCAGCGAACGGGCCTATGTTAGTGCCACTCGCGCCAAAGCTCTCGATTTGCTGCGTGGTTTGTTGCCAATGGCGACGTTGACCAACGTTGGTTTGTTTGGCAATGGGCGGGCTTTTGAATATTTGTTGACCAAATTGGCGAGCTCTGAGCATAGTGAGGTATGCAACGTTGGCGTTAATTTGCAACATGAGCTTGATCAATTAATTCCTTCGTTTGTGAAACGTGCCAAAACTGAGCGTGGCGCAGCCTATAGCCAATATCTCGCGACCATGCGCCAAGCAGGAGCCGCCTTCCAGCCCGAAATTCCTACAAGCAACGATCTACAAGCGGTAACCTTGGTAGAATTTGATCCTGATGCTGAGGCCAAGGTGGTGGCGGCGATTCTTTATCCGCATAGCGACCAACCGTTGGAAACCTTACAATGCTGGGCACGAAATTTGCCAACTGAAGAGCGCAGCGCAATTATTCGCGCCTATGTTGGCGAACGTGGATCGCGCTTCCATCGCCCAGGCCGCGCCTTTGAGGAAACCTACTATACCTTTGATTTCTTGGCCGATATTGGGGCATATCGCGATTTGCAACGCCATCGGATTTTGACCCAAGAACGCCAGCGTTATAGCGTGGTGCATGGCTACGCGGTTGCGCCTGAACTTGAGGCCGCTGGGGTTGCCGCTGCTTATTGCACGGCACTTGATCAAACGGCAGCAGCAGTTCAAGCGATCGAGGCCGATTTTCCGGCAGCCGCTCAATATTTGGTGCCGTTTGCCTACCGCATTCGTTGGCGTTTTCGTTTGAATTTACGCGAAGCCTACCATTTGATTGAGCTACGAGCTGCGCCACAGGGCCATCCCAGCTATCGGGCGATCGCTCAACAAATGTATTTGGCCCTACAAAAAATCCACCCAAGTTTGATCGAAGGCATGCAATTTGTCGATTTGGGTGAGCATGCTTTAGAACGTTTGGCGGCTGAACAACGCTTCGACCAAAAATTGGCCGAGCGTCAACAATAGGAACGAACTATGTGGCGGCGTGAATTCGATGATTTGCTGAATGGAATTGCTGGCGCGTTTTTGTTTGGCATTCCATTGCTCTATACCATGGAAGTTTGGGATATTGGCAGCGATCTCACGCCGCTGCATATGTTGTTGTACCTTGGCTTAACCTATGTTGCCTTGGTGGCGCTCAATCGTGCTACCGGTTTTCGGCGAAATAGCGACGAAACGTGGAGTCGTTCGTTGACTGATAGTATCGAAGCCTTGGCACTGGGCGCGTTGGTTGCTGGTTTCAGCTTAATTATTTTGCAGCGAATTACATTTGATCTGGCCTACGATGTGATTTTGGGCAAAATTGTTTTGGAAACTATGCCCTGTGCGATTGGCGTTGGTATGGCCAATGGTTTGTTGCGGCGTGAAGCTAATGATGAGCAGGAAGCTGAGCAACGCAGATTTTGGCATGCAACCTTGGTTGATGCAGGCGGCACGATGCTTGGGGCAACGGTGGTTGGACTTTCGATTGCCCCAACCGATGAGGTTGGCGTGATTGCTGCATCATTGCCGCCATGGTGGTTATGGCTGATTATGGCGGCTTCGTTGCTGATCTCATATGTGATTGTGTTTCAAGCTGAGTTTGGTGATCATCAGCAGCGCAGACGTGAACGCGGCTTATTTCAATCGCCGCTCAGCGAAACAATTGCCTCATACATTATCTCGCTGGTGTTTGCCTTAGTAACGCTGCGGGTGTTTAACCAGCTTGGGGCTGGCACATCGCTACATCAAGTGATCGATTACACAATTGTTTTAGGCTTGCCTGCTACGGTTGGCGGGGCCGCAGGGAGATTAGCCGTATGAGCCGTGAAACTCGCAGCACTGCCGAATGGATTTCACTGGTTATCTCGATTGGGCTATTGAGTTGTTTAGTTGGCTTGATTGGCTGGCTTTGGGTGACCGAGGGTGATCAGCCTGCCCAATTCAGACTTGAACTGGGCCAAGTGCGTCAGGTTGAGCAACAATTTTACCTCGATCTAACCGTGCACAATGATGGTGATCGGGCGGCAGCAGCGGTTGAAATAGTTGGCAGTTTAGATGATCTGCAAAGCAATGTCACCCTGGATTTGCTACCTGGTCACGCTGAGCAAACCGTTACCTTGATTTTCAACAGCGATCCTCAGTCGGCGAAAATTGCCGTTGTGGGCTATAGCGAGCCGTAACCTAGAAACCGCGAAGATCGCAAAGAACCTTATTTTGATCCACGAAGAGCACAAAGGACACGAAGGTTAAGTTTTTAGCCACAGATTGCCCAGATTATCTTGATTATTGCTCTATGCCACACACCTCAGATGCTCATCCTGTTGGAATTTCATCCCTCATCCCTTGATTCTCTGCGCCTCTGCGTTAAGCGATTGATCCACGAAGGTTAATTTTTTAGCCACAGATTGCACAGATTATTTTGATTATTGCTCTAATAGCCCATAGCCTGCACCCCGATCCCCAATCCCTACTATGTTCGATGCTCTATGTTCTATGTTCTTTGGTTGTCAATCTTTCAGCTTTTTATCAGCAGCAAAGCGAAGCAACCATGGTACACTACGCAACGTTGAGATGAACAATGGATTGTACAAGGGATAAACTGCAATGCACAAACGCTTGCTCCCTCTGGTGCTGGCGCTGGTGCTCGTCGTCACACCGTTTTTGCTAGCCAACCCCGCTACTCCCGCCGCTGCTGCCGAGATTCCATGGGGTGATAAATCAACGCCATTTGGCATGGTCGTGTCGCTGGGCAATCGCGTGCGCTCCGATGAAATGCCGACGATGATTCGCTTGATGCGTGAAGCTGGTGTTCAGTGGAACCGCGAAGAAATTTGGTGGGATCAGGTTCAGTTTGAGCCTGATGGTCCCTTTCGTTGGGATGGTGATAGTTCGCGCTTTTATAATTATGATCGGGCGATTCAGTTGCAAGCTGAGGCTGGCATCAGTATTTTGGGTTTGCTCGATTATAATCCTGCGTGGTTCAAGGGCCGTAACCCTCACCCCGAAGAATGGCTCAGCGATTGGGGCGATTATGTATATGCCACCGTCGCTCGTTATGGCCGTGATCGCGGGCAGATCAAATATTGGGAAGTTTGGAACGAGCCGAATCTGGTGCCATCGGGCTATGAGAGTGGCCTCTACAACGTTGAGGATTTTGTGCGGGTGCTGCAAACTGCCAGCGCTGCAATTCGGGCGGCTGATCCTGAGGCCAAAATTGTGCTAGGTGGGGTGGCCGATATTTGGAGCGAAATTCCCGAATTTGCCTATGATACTCCCGATTATCTCCAGCGTTTGTATGCGCTTGATGCTTGGCCAATGTTTGATATTTTGGGCTTGCATCCTTATCGTCCTGATGCACCCGAAGTGCCGGTGCTACGCCGCGATCGTACTCAAACCTACCGCGAACAGGCTGCCGAAATCGATGCCCTGCTAGCGCAATTTGGCAATAAGCCGATTTGGTATACCGAGGTTGGTTGGTCTACCGAAAGCGATGGGATTGTCAGCGAAGATGAGCAGGCAGCTTGGCTCCAACGCTTCTATCTGCTGGCCATGACCCATCCTGGGGTTGAAAAAATCTTCTGGTATGATTTTCGCAACGATACTGGCGATAACAGCAATTACACCCGCCCGATCAATGATCCAACTGAAAATCAATTTCATTTTGGTTTGTTGCGACGTACCTACCCCTTAAATTTTGATGATCAGCGTATTCGTAAGCCGAGTTATAGCGCCTACTACCACCTGACCCACAACTTGGGCGGGCTGAGTTGGCAAGCCAATTATGCGATGCCCTACGATGGCGGGCTTGGTTGGCAACACTGGACCAACGGCGATCGCTCGGTGGATATTTTGTGGTGGCTGCACGAAGCTCAATCACCGCCCTACCTTGAAATTCACTGCGATTGTAGCCATGTGCAAGTGCGAGCCTACGATGGAACCTTGCTGCGCGTGATCAATACCGAAACTGGCAATGTCAAAATCCAGCCTGATCAACGGGGTATGCCAATTTG
Source organism: Herpetosiphon sp. (assembly GCF_003512625.1). NCBI lineage: Bacteria > Bacillati > Chloroflexota > Chloroflexia > Herpetosiphonales > Herpetosiphonaceae > Herpetosiphon > Herpetosiphon sp. The sequence goes on from NZ_DOPT01000041.1 coordinate 4,841, forward strand.
GGTTGAATATGGCGGTTATAGCCGGACTGGCCGTACCTTCGATGAAACTCCACACTCAATTATCGGCGGTTTCCGCACCTATTGGGAGCAAAATGGTGGCTTGGCTCGCTTTGGCCTGCCCTTGACCGATGAATTAACCGAGCCTGGTGCTGGGCGAATTCCCACGATTGTGCAATATTTTGAGCGCAACCGCTTCGAGTTGTTTCCCAATAATCGACCTGAATTTCGCGTCCAACTTAGCCTACTCGGTGTACGTTCACTCGAACGCAATGGCGTTGATTGGCGTGGCCTGCCGCCAGCCCAAAATCCGCCTGCCGAATGTAGTTATTTCGTCGAAACCGGCCATAGTTTATGCTATCCCTTCAAAGAATATTGGGAGCAAAACGGCGGGATTGCGATCTATGGCTTTCCGTTGAGCGAGGCCTTTTGGGAATACGACCCAGTGCAGAATAAGGGCTTTTTGGTGCAATATTTCGAGCGCAATCGCTTTGAGCACCATCCTGAGCTAGCCGGAACTTCCTACGAAATTCAGTTGGGCTTGCTTGGCCGCCAACTGTACCAAAGCTGGGCGCAGTATCCCTGAAGCAGAGGTCAGGGTTCAGGAATCAGGGTTCAGAGATAAGCATTCACAACGATATGGTTATTCCTGCCCCCTGATCCCTAGCTACTTATCTTACAAGGGTAGGTTTTAACAATCGATTCGCATACCCTCACCCCCTAGCCCCCTCTCCCGCACGCGAGCGAGGGGGAACTATCGTATTTGAATATTGGAACTCCCCTCGCCCGCCGCAGTGGGAGAGGGGTTGGGGGTGAGGGGGCTAAAACCTACCCTTGTAAGTAGCCGCTTATCCCTCGTTGCTATGCTCTCAATTACGGAGTTGTTATGCCAATTGAATATAAACGTGATTTAGATGGTATCGACTGGGTACAATTAAAAGCTGAGCTTGCTGGCGATGATTTTGACAATGGCCGCACGCCTGAGCAATATCAACGTTCGTTTGCTGCAAGCTATAGCGTTTGCTTTGCACTCGATGGCCAGCGGATTATCGGCAAAGCCCGCGCCTTATCCGATGGCGTGTGCAACGGCTATATCGTCGATGTTTGGACGCACAGCGATTATCGTCGCCAAGGCATTGCAAGCCATTTAGTTAAGCAAATTCTAGCTGATTTGCAAGGCCAACACGTTTGCTTATTTACCGACGATATGCAAACCTTCTATCTGCAACTTGGCTTTGCCGAAGAAACTACCGGCATGTCGCAAGTGATCGGCCAATGGCTACATAAATAACAAAGGAGCAGGTATGGTGGTTGTCCTGAGTGAAGCAACCGTCCAGCATCAACACACAACGAATGCTCGTGAATTGAACCGAATTACTGAAACTGCCCGCATGCTTGGATTGCGGGTTTATTCATTGCCATCGGAGCCTACGCAATGGCAAGTGATCGACGATGTTTTAGCCTATGTTCCATCATTTGACCAGCCTCAAATAGGGATTTGGGTCGGTTATATTCCTACTCCAGCACAGTATACGGCGCTGTATCAGGCGGCATCAGCCCATAATATTTGGCTAATTAACACTCCTGAACAATACCAAACAGCGATGGAATTTGATCGTTTCTACCCGCTGCTTGAGCAACTTACTCCTGAGAGTTGCATCATTACTGAGCTTGATCAATTACCTACAGCGGTGGCTAGCCTAGGATTGCCAGTCTTTGTCAAAGGGGCAATTAAATCCAATAAAGAGCAGGGTTGGCAAGCCTGCGTTGCGACGACAATGGTCGAACTATATAGGCTTAGCCAACAGCTGCTGAGCCAACCAGCCCAATCGCGAGGGCGGGTTATTTTACGACGTTTGGTTCAGTTGCGAACCATTGATAGTGCCTATCAGGCATTTCCGCTAGGCCGTGAGTATCGAGTGTTTATCTATCGTCAACAGGTTTTGGCCTATGGGTTTTATTGGGATGAAACCTCGGCTGCTCAGACACTTAATCCAGCCGAGGTTTATTCGATCAAAACGCTAGCCTTAGAGGCGGCCCGTCGCGTCGCAACCCCATTTGTTGCAGTCTATATTGGGCAGTTGCACAACGGTGATTGGATCGTGATTGAGGTTGGTGATGGTCAGTTTTCAGGGTTGAGTCAAGTGTCGGTATTTGAGTTATGGAGTCAACTCAAAGCTCAATTGGCGATTTGAGCTGAAGCATAAAGCTGTGGCGCAATCGGGAATACTGCGCCACAGCTTTGAGTTATGGCCGAATATCCTTGACTAAGCGCAGGCCTTGAGCATCGCTGACCCAAAGCTCAGTGCCATGCTGCTGATCAGGTAAGCTAAAAAAGCTGCGTTGGGAATTACTGGCCGTATCTGATGGATAGAAGGTAAAGCTGGATTGACTCAAGACTGAGCCTTGATAGTGCATCGCTTGATAATCGGCGGTGCTGCGGTAAACCCGCACCCGATTGCTGAGCAATTCCCAGCCAATCAAGCCTTGGCCAGTATCCGCAAGCATGAGGTCGAGTGAGCTGAATTGGCGCAAACTGGCATCTGCATTCAGTATCCACCAGCCAGCCTGTTCAGTGCCTTGGTAAAGCTGGAGATAGAATGTATTATTGGCGCTTAGCAGGCGATAAGGACTCTTGCCAGCTAAATCAACTACTTGGGCTTTTTGACCATTGGTGCGCCAGAGGCTTGTGCCAACGCCTTGGCTTATCACCGTATAAAATACCTCGCCGTTAACCTGAGTGAGTTGCGAAGCCGGAATTGGATTACGAATACTGCCGGTAATCCACGGGTAAGTAGCCAAGTTTTGTTGCTCGCCAGTGCTCATGTTCAGTTTCCAGATGCCGAATGTGCCTTCATTGCTGGCTGCCACGATCAAATGCTGGGCATCCAAAGGCTCTAACTCAAACACACTATGGATTTCACCAGCAAAATTGCTGATTTGGCGTGTGCCTGCCTCAGTTCCATCAGTCCACCAAACTTGTGCACCCGCCTGAGCGTTTCTCGCCAAGAAGGCCATTCCGCCCGCCATGGGCGTATATTCTGTCCAAAAATAGCTATAGCCAGTTTCAACATTTGAGTGGCCTGCACCTGGATTAATGTCGCGGAGCAAACGAGTGCCAGCCGCGGTGCCATCGCTATACCATGGCTCAAGGCCACTCAGCCCATCGTTGGCGAAAAAGAGCACGCCATCACCTAAAGCGATCAAGTTGGTTATATATGGGTTGGAATTAGCTTGAATTGACTTAACCATTCGGGTATTCGCTGCGCTACCATCGCTAAACCACAATTCATAGGCCGTCTCGTTCAATTGCAAGAAAAAGACACCGTACTTGGCTGCTGCTAGTTGATATGGCCAATTTGATTCAGCGCCAACTTTCAGATCCTTGACTAAGCGTGTGCCAGCTTCGGTGCCGTCGCTTGTCCATAATTCGCGGCCATGCACGCCATCGTCGGCGGTGAAAAAGAGCGTATCGCCAACCAAGGTCAATTCTAATGGTTCAGCACTTGCGCCATAGGGCAATTGTAGCGATTCTTTGCCGACTAAACCTAGCAGCACTTTAAATTGATCGGGCTGGGTTGGATGCCACTCGAAACGGGCACGTTCGAAATATTGGGTGAGCACGCGATCACCATTGGCGTTGGTTTCTATGGCTGGCTCAGTCAGCGGGTAGCCAAATAATTGCAATGAACGGCCAAAGGCATCAAGTTTGGGATCGTTGAGGCCATGGTTTTGCCAATAGCTCATAAAACCGAGGCCATTGGCTTGGTTACAGACGTTGTGTCCAGTTGTTTCAAACCACAAACAGCCTGATGTTGCGCCAGCCTCGCGTGGCAACATTGGACTATCAATATTGCGATAGCGCAGCAGATCATCGCCCAAACGACCAAGTAGCACATCGTAGGGTGCAGCAAACTCAGGGTGCAATTCAAAGCGAGCACGCTCAAATTGCTGAGTTAAAAAGGCTTTTTGACTATCGTGATTATAGCCATCTTGGGCGCTGCTCAGTGGATAGCCAAAGACCTGCAAGCCGCCATTTTGCTGCCAATATTCGGCGAAGCGGCCTTCGATACAAAAGCCCGTTTGCTCGAAACATTGTTGTTCGGCGGCCCTGCTGGCTTGCGGCAAGCCCAAACTTGCAACCATCAGCACGAATAACATCCAACGTTTCATCATTATTCCTCCATATCAATATGGATTGAGTATAGAGAACTGGCTGACGAATCACGATGAAACTTGGCTGGTAAACGACTTTGAATCTACTTATAAGCTGAACTCAAACTGAAAAGCTGCTGAGTATAAAACAACTCCACCTGTAGCTACAAGTGGAGTGTTGAAGTTTATTGGGCGAAGCATTTATGGCTGAATATCTTTGACCATCCGCAGGGTGCTGCCATCGTTAGACCATAGCTCCGTGCCATACTGAAAACTAGGGATGGCGAAAAATCGATCATTGGTCGTATCAGGGAAGTATGTCTGCTTGCCCATAACTGAGCTACGATAGCGTAGGGCTTGATTTGGCCCATTAGTGCTATAGAACCGTAATCCTCCAGCGATCGATTCCCATCCCAATAGGCGATTGTTCGCGGCATGGATATGCAGTGGTAATGGCGTTAGTTGAGTCAACCCTTGGCTTGAATCGAAATACCACCAGCCAGCCTGAATGCCTTGAGGATTAGTCAGTCGCATATACAATTGATCGTTTGCAGCTACGATATGTTCGGCGTTGTAGCCTTGCAGATTGGGTTGGATGGTTTGATCGGCTTGGCCATTAGTTTGCCATAGGCTAAGCTCGCCTGCTTGGGTTTTGCTAAGGTAATAGACCTTTCCACCAGCTTGGGTTAGTTGTATAGCTGATGCTGGATTACGGGTTGTGGCAATTGCAGGATAGCTGGCTAATAGTTGCTGTTCGCCAGTAGCAAGCGTTATATTCCAAACCCCCATCGTTGTATTTTGATAGGCTGTTGCGATCAAATGTTGCTGATCTAACACTTCTAGCTCAAGCATACCAAATGAGATTGCTAAATTGCTGATTTGGCGAGTGTTGGCAATGCTGCCATCTGTCCACCAGATTTGATTGCCAATTTGGTTATTTTGGGCAAAAAAGGCCATACCTCCCGCGATGGGGGCATAGTCAACCCAATAAGATCCATAATTGTTGGAAACTGCTGAATCTGCAAGGCCTGGGTTGATATCACTCAGCAAATATGTACCAGCTTCAGTGCCGTTGCTATACCATGGTTCAATCCCATGAACTGCATCATTTGCCCAAAAGATGATCCCGTTGCCTAATGATTTGAGATTGTTGATCTTAGCGTTTGGAACAAAGCTTTTGATTAAGCGTGTGCCAGCTTCAATGCCATCGCTATACCATAATTGATAGTCCTTATCCTGCTTGTTGACGGCAAAAATAACGCCCTGATTGACAGCGGCTAATTCATAAATTCCACCCCACTCAGTGCCAACGCTCAGATCTTTGACCAAGCGTGTGCCAACCTCGGTGCCGTCGCTTGTCCATAATTCACGGCCATGCACGCCATCGTCGGCGGTGAAAAAGAGCGTATCGCCAACCAAGGTCAATTTTGATGGATCGGCACTTGCGCCATAGACTAATTTTTGCGATTCTTTGCCGACTAAGCCAAGCAGCACTTTGAATTGATCAGGTTGGTTGGGATGCCACTCGAAACGGGCGCGTTCGAAATGTTGGGTGAGTACACTATCGCCATTCGCATTGGTTTCTATGGCTGGCTCAGT
>NZ_DOPT01000041.1:10803-20912 GCF_003512625.1 Herpetosiphon sp.
CAGCCTGATGTTGCGCCAGCCTCACGTGGCAACATGGCACTATCGATATTACGATAGCGCAACAGATCATCGCCCAACCGCCCAAGCAACATATCGTAGGGCGCGGCAAATTCAGGGTGAAACTCAAAGCGAGCACGCTCAAATTGCTGAGTCAGGAAATGCATCTGGCTATCCTGATTGTAAACGATGTCAATTGTGCTCAACGGATAACCGAAGACTTCTAAGCCACCATTTTGCCGCCAATACTCTAAAAAACGACCATCGGTACAAAAGCCTGTTTGCTCAAAACATTGCAATTCGGTAGCTTGTGTGGCTTGGGGAAGCCCTAAACCGACGACGAAAATTGCCAACACAATCCAACGTTTCATGGTCATTCCTCCACTACAACGATGCGTTGAGTATAGAAACATAGCTAGCTGAACACGATGAAACTTGGCTGGCAAACGACTGCGAATCTGCTTATAAGCTAGAATTAACCTGATAAACCGAAACTCCACCAATACGTTAGGTGGAGTTTTGGGATTGAATCCTGGGCGTTTATGGCCGAATATCTTTGACCATGCGGAGGGTGTTGCCATCGCTATACCACAGTTCTAAGCCATGGGCTAGGTCGGGCAAGGCCAAAAAGATGCCTTGATTGCTGCTGAAACGGTTGACTTGGGCGAAGCTTGGGCTGTTGCCGAGATGATGCATACCTGAACCAATATAGCCCAAATTCTGGTTAGTCGCAGCGTTGGCATACAATCGATACGGCGAATTTGTACCAATCAGGCCAAAGAGGTGTTGGCCATTGTAGGCCAGTTGTTGAAAATCAAGTGAGCTACGCTGTTGTAGATTTGTGCCATCCCAAGCCCAAACTCCGGCTTCACTACCATCGCTGTTGCGCAATTGCTGATACATTTGACTATAAATTGGGTTGGTGATCAGGCGTTTGATCTGATAGCCAGCTAAATCAACTTGGTTGGCGCTCGTACCCGTTTTTGCTTCAATTTGCCAAAGGTTGGTGCGTTGGTCGCTGTTGCTAACGCTGTAATAGACCTTGCCTGCCACATTGGTCAAATCGTAGGCTGAGACGATCAGGCGTGTGCCTACATGAAAACGACCATGGCTGGTCAGTTGGCTATGCTTGCCTGTTGCTAGCTCGATCTTGACGATTTGTACCATATCAGGTTGTTGCACCGCAGCGATGATCTGATCGTTATTCAAGCGTTCAAGTTCGGTAACCAACTCATTATTTTGCTCGAATGTACTGATTTGGCGAGTATTTTGAGTTGTACCATCGCTCAGCCAAATTTGGTTGCCTGCGTTGCCTGTTTTGGCCATAAAGGCAAGGCTACTGCCCATGGGGGTAAATTCAGTCGCAAAATAATAGCTGCAACAGGTGCTGACTTTGATTTCCGAGCCAGCTGCGCCAGGATTAATATCGCGAATCAAAGCCGTACCTGCATTGCTGCCATTACTAAACCATGGCTCGATGCCAAATTCAGTAGTGTAGCCCATCACAATCACCCCACTTGCGACTGGCGCAAGATCAACGATTGCTGGTTCGTCGGCGGCTGGGCGGCTGAGGCTATACACCATGGTTGTGCCTGCTTCTGTGCCGTTGGTTACCCATAATTGCTCGCTATTACCAGCGCTGACCACGAAAAAGAGTTGACCAGCCGCAGCGGTTAGTTTGTAGGGGTTGGCCGAACCAGTTGGGCTAATATCTTTGACCAAGCGTGTACCTTGATTGCTGCCATCGCTGACCCACAGCTCTTGGCCATGCACGCCGTCATTTGCCGTGAAAAATACCCGTGAATCAAGTTGGGTTAAGTGACTGGGATTTGAGCCTTCTCCATAGACTAATTTTTGCGATTCTTTGCCGACTAAGCCAAGCAGCACTTTGAATTGATCAGGTTGGTTGGGATGCCACTCGAAACGAGCACGTTCGAAATGTTGGGTGAGTACACGATCGCCATTGGCATTGGTTTCCATGGCTGGCTCAGTCAGCGGGTAGCCAAATAATTGCAACGAACGGCCAAAATTATCAAGTTTGGGGTCGTTCAAGCCATGGTTTTGCCAATAGCTCATGAACCCGATGCCGTTGGCTTGGTTACAGACGTTGTGTCCAGTTGTTTCAAACCACAAACAACCTGCCTTGGAACCGGTCTCAAGCGGCAACATTGAACTATCGATATTGCGATAGCGCAACAAATCATCGCCAAGCCGCCCAATCAGCACATCGTAGGGCGCGGCAAACTCAGGGTGCAATTCAAAACGAGCACGCTCAAATTGCTGAGTCAAAAAGCTTTGTTGGCTATCCTGATTATAGACATCTTGGGCGATGCCTAGTGGATAGCCAAACACCTGCAAACCACCATTTTTTTGCCAATATTGCAAAAAGCGGCCTTCGATACAAAAGCCTGTTTGCTCGAAGCATTGCTGTTCGGCGGCGCTGCTTGCCTGCGGGAGCGCCAAACTTACGACCACGAGAAATAATAACATCCAACGTTTCATTGCCAGACCTCATAGATAGATTCGACTACAGGCAAGAGTATAGCGATCGCTCTGAGGAAGCACGATGAAACGCCACTAGCATAAATCTTGTAAATTGCTTAAAAACTGCAATCAAGCTGAAAATCGGCTGTTAATGCTTCGCAGGTTTGGCGGGTTTGGCTTGCCGCGCCTCGGCGAGCGCAATCAGCACTTTTGGCGGCAACAGCCAGCTGACTTGACCATGTTCGCCTTGTAATTCAACCCGACAAACTGTGCCTTTTTTGAAAATCAGATTGGTGCCATAGCCCGCTAGATGCGCCACATACTCACTGAGATTTGGCTGGTGGCCGACGATCATCACTTCATTCCAATCGGGGTTGAGGCATTCGGTGAGCAAATGGCTATTGGCTCCGTCAGGTTGTAATTGCTCTTTAAGCACTGGTGGGTCAGTGCCAAGCGCTTCGGCAATAATCAAGGCGGTTTCGGCAGCGCGTGGGTAAGGGCTGCTCAAAATAATCTGGGGCTTAATTTCCAACAAGCGCAGCGCCTGAGCACATTGGCGAATCCGCTTACGCCCACGCTCAGTCAAGCGCCGATCCTGATCAAGGCCACTTTCGGCCCAATCTTCAGCAATTCCATGGCGCACAAAATAGAGAATCATGGCACACTCCCGCAAACAACCAATTAAGAATAAGGTTATTATGCCCGATTAAAGCACAACAGGGATCACACATCCATGTGATCCCTGTTGAAAAGAAGGAGGCTTAGCGGGGCATAATCAAGCCATAATTGCCATCGTTACGGCGATAGACGACTTGAATTTTTTCGGTTTCAGCATCGCGGAACACAAAGAACGAGTGGCCGAGCAACTCCATTTGTTCGATCGCTTCATCGCTAAACATAGGCCGCAGAGTTACCTCCTTGGCGCGAATAATTTGGCGTTCTTCGGCTTGTTCGGCATCTTCGGGCAAGGCTGGCAGCGGAGCGGCAATAATTTCGCCAGCAGTGCGGCGCAATTTGCCACGGCGATAATGTTTTTCCTTGAAGCGGCGAATTTGGCGTTGCAAATTATCGTGAACTGCCTCAACCGCAGCATACAATTCACGATCGCGTTCTTCTGCCCGTAGAATGATCCCATGATCGGCCAACAGCGTTGCTTGAACAGTATATGTTTCGCCGCTACCACGGAGTGTTTCAAAACGGCATTCCACTTTCCAATCGTTAATTCCGTCGAGGTAGCGTTCTAATTTGCCTAATTTTTCTTGAATAAATGCTTTTTGCGCATCGTGTAGCTTAATATTACGGCTCTTGATGTTCCATTCCACGGTACGCCTCCTTACAAAAACCTAAAACACGCCAGCTTCCTACCCAAGCAAGGTAAGAAGCTGGCAATAGGCTGCTCCTAGTGGAACGTTATTCAATTGGATGCTGCGATCTTGCATAAATCCTCAACCCGCATCAAAGCCCCATTGCAAACCAAAGGGCGAGGAGATTTTACCGTCAAACGTTCACGATCCAAGTGTTGCCAAGCTGAGGTGCTGAAACGCAGTTCCCAATCGATTCGCCAGCTACAAGTTGAATGATCGCCCTTTTTGCAATTGATCATTTGGCCATGTAGCTCACTTGGAGCAGTTGCCAGTATTGTACTATGCCCATGAAGCGAACGCAATAGAACCAACATCCGATTGTAAAAGCGAGGGATCAGGGATCAGAGGTTAGGGATCAGGCTTCATTATTGGACAAAGTAATTATCTAGCCCCTTGTTCTTCGTGCTCTTCGTGTCCTTCGTGGATCAAACGTTAACGCCGAGGCACAAATTGCGGCTAAAAAGCTGAGATTCTGATTCCCTGACCTCTTGCCCCCAATACTCCCTATTGACAACTGCCCAATTCATGTTTATACTTTGTGTCATAATAACACTATTAGGAGCAGCTATGACAGAAACTGCTGAAAATTACGATGCGACAAAATATGAGCGGCCTTCTGTAACGGTCGATGTGGTGATATTTGGCTTGCGCAGTGGCCGTTTGCATGTGCTGATGGTGCAGCGGAAACATTGGCCCTACGCTGAACATTGGGCGATTCCAGGTGGCTTCGTCAACATGGATGAATCGTTGGAAATGGCTGCTCGGCGCGAGTTGGAGGAAGAAACAGGCGTTCACGATGTGTATATGGAGCAGCTGTATACTTTTGGTGATCCTGGGCGCGACCCACGAACCCGCGTGATTAGTGTGGCCTATTTTGCCTTAATTCGTACCGAAGAGCAAGCCTTGCAAGTTTCCGACGAATCGAATGATGTTTGTTGGTTTCCGGTCGATGAACTGCCCAAGGACTTGGCCTTCGATCATGAAAAGATTCTGCGCTTTGCAATCGATCGCTTGCGCTCAAAGCTGGAATACACCACTTTGGCCTTTCAATTGCTCCCCAAGGAATTTAGCTTGCCCAAACTCAAGCGGATTTACGAAGAGATATTGGGCGAGCAGCTCGATAAAGCCAATTTCTATCGCAAACTGCGTGATTCCGATTTGCTCGAAGATACTGGCAAATTGCTGAATAGCCGAGGCCGACCAGCTCGCCTCTATCGCTTCCGCGATTCACGCATCGAGGGCGATTTTGTGTTTCGCTACCGCGAAGCCAAAAAGAAGGACGAACAATAAGGCAAACGTCAGAAATCAAAAGTCAAAATACTCGGAATAAGCTATTTTGCCTTTTGCCCTTTGCCTTCTAACTTTACTGGGGGTGTTTATGTACACTTTAGCTTTAGCCCAATTTCGCCCGCGCAAAGGGCATTATGCCGCCAATTTGGCGCGGCTTGGCGAAATTTTCGCCCAACTTGGCACAACCGAACGTCAGCCCGATGTGCTGATGTTGCCTGAAACCGCCTTAACTGGCTATTTCCTTGAGGGCGGCGTGCGTGAGCAGGCAGTTACCGCAGGTCAATTGTTTCACGATTTGCAACAAACCTATGTGGCGGCACGCGGCGCTGATGCACCAGCCCTCGATATTGTGATTGGCTTTTACGAACGTTGGCGCGAACGTTTTTACAATAGCGCTCTGTATGCCACGATTGGCAGCGATCAGAGCTTGGCCGGCATTCGCCATGTGCATCGTAAGATGTTTTTGCCAACCTACGGCGTGTTTGATGAAGCGCGTTTTGTTGAGGCTGGCCGCCAAATTGCGGCCTTCGATACCCGTTTTGGGCGGGTGGCAATCTTGATTTGCGAGGATGCATGGCACTCGCTGAGCGGTACGGTCGCGGCGCTTGATGGGGCGCAGATGCTCTACGTCGTCAGTGCTTCGCCTGCCCGTGGAGCCAACGAAGATCGTCCGAGCAATCTCGCCCGTTGGGATGACCGGATTCGTGAAATTGCTGGCGAACATGGGGTCTATCTGGCGGTTTGCCAAATTGTCGGCTTTGAAGGTGGCAAGGGTTTTGCTGGTGGTTCAGTCGTGGTTGGTCCCCGCTCCGATGAACGCGCTCGCGCTCCGTTGTGGTCGGAAGCAGTAATCTTGGTCGATATTGATCTCAGCGATTTGACTTTGGCCCGTGCTGATTTGCCATTATTGGCTGATTTGGAAGAACGCTTGCCCTTTATGTTGCGCGATGTGCATGCTGCCAGCGAGGGCCAACATCGCCCAAGCACGTGGGATACGGCGCTTTCCAGCGATTCGCAAGGCCTCAACGATGCCAGTTCGTATCAACGTACCGTCGATAGCGAAGGCGAAAAACGCGCCAAAGCCACAGTTGGCAATCAAAGCTTTCCAATTATTGCTGCACCACGTTTTGATCCCGAGAGCGACGAGCCACTGCGGATCAATCCTGAATTGACGATTAATTGGTTGGTCGAGTTTTTGCGCGATGAAGTTGGCTTTCGGCGTGGCTTTAAACAAGTTGTGATTGGGCTTTCGGGCGGGGTTGATTCGGCCTTAACCACCTATTTGTGTGCTAAGGCTTTTGGCGCTGAAAATGTGCTCGCCGTGCGCATGCCCTATCGCACTTCATCGTCGGATAGTTTAGACCACGCCCAGTTGGTGATCGACGATCTAGGCATTCAGCATCGCACGATCGAAATTACTAATGCGGTTGAAGGCTATTTGAGCTTTGAGCCAGATGCTGATGGCCGACGGCGGGGCAATGTGATGGCTCGCACCCGGATGATTGTGTTGTTTGATCAATCGCAAAAGCTCGGGTGTATTCCGATTGGCACTGGCAACAAAACCGAGCGTTTATTTGGCTATTACACGTGGCATGCCGATGATGCTCCGCCAGTCAATCCTTTGGGCGACTTGTTCAAGACCCAAGTTTGGGAATTGGCTTCGGCGATTGGCGTACCTGATGTGATTGTGCATAAGCCAGCTTCGGCTGATTTGGTGGTTGGTCAAACCGATGAAGATGATTTTGGCATCTCGTATCGCAAGGCTGATCGAGTGCTGGCCTATTTGTTGAGCGGTTATCGACCTGAGCAATTGGTTGCGCGTGGCTTCAATCCCGATGAAGTAGCGATTGTTCAGCGGCGGGTCAATTCGACTCACTGGAAACGCCATTTGCCCAGCACTGCCATGCTCTCAAGCACCGCCATCGGCAAATACTACTTGCGGCCAGTCGATTATTAAAGTCAGAAGTCAGAAGTCAGAAGTCAGAAGTCAGAAGTCAGAAGTCAGAAGTCAGAAGTCAGAAGTCAGAATCGGTGGTGTTTTTTGCCTTTTGATTTCTGCCTTTTGACTTTCAAAGGAGTTTTTATGCTCGCGAACAATAGCCAAGCATTTTTGGAATATTTGGATGATTGGTATGCCAACTTGCCCGAATTGCCACTCGACGATTTATTGATCGATGGGGCTGAGCGGGTGGCGGTGACCTGTGTTGATATTATTGTCGGGTTTTGTACCGATGGGGCTTTGGCTAGCCCACGGGTGCAAAGCATCGTCGCGCCGATTGCCGAATTGTTCAAAACTGCTCATGCTGGTGGTGTGCGCCATTTCATCCTGCCCCAAGATTCGCATCCTGTTGATGCTGTTGAGTTTGGTGCGTTTCCAGTCCACTGTGTCCGTGGCACGTCCGAGGCTGATACTGCGCCAGAATTACGTGCTTTGCCCTTTGCCGATAGCTTCACGATTTTTGAAAAGAACTCGTTGAGCGCTGCTTTGAGCACGGGTTTTCCGGCGTGGGTGGCTGAGCATCCCGAAGTTGATACCTACATCATCACTGGCGATTGCTCGGATCTCTGTGTGTATCAATTGGCCATGTTCTTGCGGCTTGATGCCAATGCTCGGAATGTGCAACGCCGCGTCGTGTTGCCCGCGCAATGCGTCGATACCTACGATACGCCGCTAGAAGTGGCCCGCGAACTTGGCCTATATGCCCATCCTGGCGATTTCCACCATGTTTTTTCATTGCACCACATGGCCGCCAACGGCGTGGAAGTGGTCAAAGCACTGAAATAGGATTTTAAGTTCGCTCACCCCAACCCCTCGCCCGACGTAGTGGGCGAGGGGCTTTTCGTTTTGTGGTTCCCCTCGCCTCGTGTGCGGGAGCGGGTCTAGGGGGTGAGGGCATACCAATCGACGGCGAATTATACCGCTTTTGTAGATAGATCATATTTTGTAGATAGATCATATGTTCTATTAATGCTATACTCGTGAGTGATGTGCATAACTAGCCGTGGAGGAATGGATGCAGACATTGCGCTCGCAAGATGGCACAACCTTGGCCTATGATGTTTATGGCAGTGGCCCGCCGTTGATCTATATCACCGGGGCAATCTGTTTTCGCAAGTTTTTTCCAATTGTCAAAGATGCCAAAGCCCTAGCCCAAGCATTTACTGTTTATAATTACGATCGCCGAGGCCGTGGTGATAGCAGCGATATCCAGCCGTATACGCCGCTCCGCGAACTTGAGGATTTGTTGGCACTGATCGAGCGGGCTGGTGGAAAAGCGCATATCTACGGTCATTCGTCGGGGGCTGTCTTGGCACTTGAAGCGGCATTGCAGTTTCCCCAGTGTGTTGATCATGTGATGTTGTATGATCCGGCCTATGTTCACGATTCAACTGAACAGGCTGAGTATGGGCTATTGCAAAAACAGATTGAGTCGTTGCTAGCCAACGGCCAGCATGCCCAAGCAATCACCAGCTTTTTAAGTGGTATTGGCATGCCTAAAATATTTGCATGGCTGATGCGGCTTATGCCTGGCTGGAAAACCATGGTTAAACTTGCCCCGACACTGGCCTATGATCTTGAATTAACTGCCGATTTGCCCTCGCTTGAGCGGGCAACGCAGTGCAGCGTGCCAATCCATGTGCTGGTTGGAGCAAAAAGCCCAGCTGGTATTCGCAAGGTCGGCCAAGCATTAGCCGAAGCAATCCCTAATGCGACCTTTGATCAGTTAGCCGGAAAAGGCCATATGATTGATGGAGCGGATTTATTACCGTTCTTCAAGCAGTATTTCAGTAAGCTGGAATCAGCCAGTATTGCTACTACCTAATCCAAAGCATCCCTAATTAATTGTTGTGTATCAGCCATAAATAGCGATTTGTCGAGCTACCCATGGCTGATACGACGCTAATTCCCTACATCCCCGCATCCCAAACCACGCCAGCAAGCAAGCAGCATATAGGTAAAAGTAGCCTTATATAGGTAATAGATTGATGCTTTTACCTATATAAATTCAAGTAGTATCCTCAAATCATTCAAAAATATGAGAATTATATAGGTAAAAGTAGCCTTATATAGGTAATAGATTGATACTTTTACATATATAATTTGCGATTTTATTACCTCTTATCATTGATTTTTAATGATCGAAAGACCACTTGGGCGTGGGCCAAGTGCCCGTTGGCGCAAAGTTACTCAGCCTGATTAGCTTGATACCACAAACATTGCGCGGTCAGTGGGCATTGGTTGCAACGTGGTCGTTTGGCTAAGCAGATGCGTTGGCCGTGGCGTAATAGTGCAACGTGATAGTTAAACAGCCATTCAGCGTCATGCGGCAGCAATTGCCACAGAATTTCGTGGGCTTCGGTGGGTGTTTTGGCCTTGACCAAGCCTAAGCGTTGGCTGACTCGATGCACATGGGTATCAACAGGCAAAATCGGCTTGCTAAAACAAAACAACAGCACTAAAGAGGCGGTTTTCGGGCCAACGCCACGCAACCCAGTCAGCCAGGCCATTGCTGCTTCGGTCGATAGCTCAGCCAGAAAATCAATCGAAATTTCGCCGCGCTCAGCCAGAATTTTGGCCAAGGCAGCTTGAATATTGTTGGCTTTGGCGGGAGCGTAATTGGCTGGCTTGATCGCTTCGGCGACGGCCTCGACTGGTGCTGCCAAGATGGCTTCCCAGGTTGGAAAGGTTGCGCGGAGATTTTGGTAGCCACGCTCTTCGTTGGCCTCAGTGGTTTGATGCGAAAGCATGGTCGAAATTAGCTCGTGCATTGGTTCGCGGCGTGGCACAAGTTGGTTAAATCCATGCAAGGCGACTAACTCGCGATAAACCAGATCGGCTTTAGCTTGGAGATCTTGCATACATCTGCTCCAAACAATGTCCCTCACCCCCAACCCCTCGCCTACTGCGGCGAGCGAGGGGCGTTTGGTTTGGTGCTTCCCCCTCGCCTGCTGGGCGGGAGAGGGGGCTAGGGG
>NZ_DOPT01000041.1:20977-23595 GCF_003512625.1 Herpetosiphon sp.
GAGGGGGCTAGGGGGTGAGGGACATAAATTTAGTGGCTGGCTTCGGCAACTTGTTTGAACGCTTCTTTGCTTGTGCTTGGGCTAACAGGCAAGCGATATGCCAGCAATACCAACGTCATCAAACAGCCAATTAGCAACGAGCCAACGATTAGGTGAATCGCTTGCAACGGCGGTGGTAATGCCCCATAGGCTAGACCAATTCCGGCGGCAACTTGGGTCAATACCAAGCCGCTGGCAATCCAAGCGGTGCGATGAATCCACGGGTGCAAACTGCGATTATGCACAATTGCATAGGTTGCTGCCAAAATCGAAATGGTGAAAATGAGTGCTCCGGTGCGATGCAATGGGTCGGTGATGCCAACTTGCGATACCCAATCGCTGCGCGGAATGTTCATTTTCGAGCTAACATCATCGATATGGCCACGGACTAACGCGCCCAAGGTCAATTGAACCAAGCCAAAGCCAACCAACGCCTGACCCCAGCGGGCTACCGTGCGCCGTTCGGCTGGAACATTAGCGATTGGTCGGCCATTGGGGAAGAAGGCGCAAACGGTTGCATACAACAACAAACCGACAATCACCAAGGCCAAAATCATATGCAAGGTCACGATCCAGCCTTCGAGTTCGAGGTGTACGACCTTGCCACCGAGCCAGCCTTGGAATAAGGTCAGGGCTAGTGCACCGAGTACCGACCAAAACACCCGCTTCGATTTGCGATAGTGACGCAACATCAGATATGTTGTGATCAACAAGAAAAAGCCAATCAACATGCCGATCAAACGGTTAATATATTCGATCCACATCAAGGTTGGGTTGAATTGGCTAGCATCGAAGCCATGCTGGGCAATCATGTCGGCGCTGGCAGGTGGAATCCAATAGCCAAAGCATTTTGGCCAGTCTGGGCAACCCAAACCAGCCCCCGAAGCGCGAACAATCCCGCCTACAAAAATCAAGAAATAAGTAGCAATCGTGGTAATCATCGCCCATTTTTGAAAGCGATCTAAACGCCGCCAAGAAAAACGCACTTGGTCGGTCGGAACACGCATTTGTTCCATTGGTATGGCTCCCACTTGAGAATAAATATCTAGTATTGGGATAGTATCATAGGCCAAGTCTCGTCGGATTGCATCGCATCGCGACCTGATGTTAGCAATTTTTAACGACTTCGCAGCGATTAAACAGCAGTTGATCGGCTTTTTGCCAAACCAATTGCGGCACTTTAAGCTGATCAGCGAGCATGGTATTCCAGCGCAAGCCTGGCCCACGAATCTCGCGGTCAGTCGCCGCTTGAAAAATTAAGCCGCCATTCCAAACAATGAATACGAGTGCTAGGCTGGCAATCGCCGCTTTGGGCCAGCGAATTCGCTCGATCAATAATGCCAAACCAATAATAAAAATTGGCGTGCATTCGATCAAGCGCCGAAAGCCGAACGAGCCTTGCAAATGCCATGTCGAGCCAAACGCCCCATTCAGATAAATTTGGGCAAATAGGCCTAAACTGAGCAATCCAGTCAGCAGCCGATCCTTGCGCCAGAGCCAAATCAAGCCAGCTAAGCCGACCAGCAACAGCGGATGCCACATAAACGCTCCCCGCCGTGGGTCGAACAAGGTATGCAAAAATTTATAGCTGATCAGATTCAATTTGCCCGAAACCGTGCCTGACGGCTTGGGCTGGCCATACAAAATGTTGTAGCTGATCAACTGTGGAGCAAGGCTCAGGGCAAATATCAACACAAAAAATACATGCTTAGCCAAAAGTTGGCGCACTTGCAGCCATTGACCTTGGCGAATTAAGCTAGCATAGGCGACTA
This sequence comes from Herpetosiphon sp., assembly GCF_003512625.1. Classification (NCBI taxonomy): domain Bacteria; kingdom Bacillati; phylum Chloroflexota; class Chloroflexia; order Herpetosiphonales; family Herpetosiphonaceae; genus Herpetosiphon; species Herpetosiphon sp. Next base: position 22,789 of record NZ_DOPT01000041.1, read on the forward strand.
AACCTTCAACTGCTGGCAAGAGCAAAAATAGGCCAAGCTGTTCCCTCGTCAGTGTCATCAAGCCGCCGACGATGGCCAAGGCCAGCCAACGCACCCATGAACGCTGCGAACCTTGGGCTAACAGCGGTTGATCGGTAGGCCCAAGCCAGATCGTGATAAACAAGGCCACCATCGCAAAGCCCGCGCCATGCGACCAAGGCACTTGAATGTAGGTGTACCAAATCAATGGCGAGGCTAGCCAAATGCTCAAGGTGGCTAATGTGGCTGCCCACATACCAACCCAACGCCGCGCCAAACGATAGGAAAGCAGCAAACCAAACAGCGTGTAGCAGGCCGATGCTAAGCACACGGCAATGATGTAGGGCTGGCTAAATCCATCGCGTGGCGCATCGCCAAAGATACCCACGCCAACCAAACCATCGGCAACCACATACCACGGCGACCACAAGATTGCTGAGCCAACAGGCGCAACATTGCGATATAAGCCTGTGATAGGGTTGAGCGGCGGATCGCTTGAACGATCTTTGAGCAGCGCATTATAGACTGCTGGATCGCCCTTTTGCATGCCGAGATCGGCAAAATAGCCATATTCGTTGGCGAAATCCAAATTGCCATCGAAATAGACCGAGCGCAAATAGGCAAAGTATTGCACTTCATCGGTGGCATACAGCCGAAACAAACTAATTGGCAGCAGCGCCAGCCACAGGGCCACAATCACCACCGGCCCGGCTTGAGATAAAAGACGCTTCATAGTGGGCCTAGATTCCTCAATGTGTAATGGCTTTCCCTCACCCCCGACCCCTCGCC
>NZ_DOPT01000110.1:0-3786 GCF_003512625.1 Herpetosiphon sp.
GTGCCAGCGTGGTTACGCGGGGAGTTGGATGTCGCAGCGCCAGCAGCAAGTGGCGATGTGCCCGCATGGTTGCAAGCCGACGTAGCGCCGCCAGCCGCTCCGACTGCAAGTGGTGGTGATATGCCTGCGTGGCTGCAAGCGGATGCAGGTGAAACTGTGCGGCTTGATTCCGCAGATGCTAGCGCTGATGTTCCGGCATGGCTCAAAGCTGATTTAGAAGCTGCACCACCAGCAGCTCCAGCGGCGAGTGGCGATATTCCATCATGGTTGCAAGCGGATGCAGGTGAAACTGTGCGGCTTGATTCCGCAGATGCTAGCGCTGATGTTCCGGCGTGGCTCAAAGCTGATTTAGAAGCTGCACCGCCAGCCGCTTCGGCAGCGAGTGGTGGCGATATTCCATCATGGCTGCAAGCGGATGCAGGTGAATTGCCCCAAGTTAGCCCGACTGTGCGGCTTGATCCTGAGGATTCCAGCGATAATGTTCCGGCATGGCTCAAAGCTGACTTGGAAACGGCCTCACCAGCGGCTCCTGCGCCTATTGATACTCCCAATTGGTTGCATGAAGATGCTCCAACGGTAAAACTCGACAATCAAGCTGCCGGTATTCCTGCATGGTTACAAGAAGATCTGCCAACCGTTAAATTGGATAGCCCTGCAGGGAATATTCCGGCTTGGCTACAAGATGATGTAACGCCGATTGCGCCAGCTCCAGTCAAACCTGAGCCTGTTGCGCCTGCGACTCCAAGCTACGATCCAGAGGGTGCAAATGTCCCGGCATGGTTGCGAGACGACTTAGATATTGAGATTCCAGCGAGCAAGCCCACCGTAGCCCCAATTATTCCGAGCAGTACCTCGCCTTCATGGCTATTGGATGATGAGCCAACCCAAGCGACTCAAGATGATACCTTGTTGGGTAGCGTTGATTTGCCTGCGTGGTTACGCCAAACGGTTAAGTTAGAGGAACCCAGCCTAGTTGTTGAACAAGAAGCTGCTTCGGCTGTGGCTGAATCAGCCGATTGGTTACGGGTGTTGGGTGAGCCAGAACCTGCGATTGCCGCAACCAGCCCAACCACTCGCCGTTTGATTGATAGTGAACCGCCAGCCTTGCTTAGCCGAACGCCCGAGCGGGTTTCGGCAATGCATTTGTTGCAAGATTTGGTGACCAAGCCGTTACCTGAGCCAGTCGAAGCACCACCTGTAGCGCTTGCGCCTTGGTGGCAGCGCATTGGCACTCAGCGGATTGTCGCCAGTTTGATGATTATAAGTTTGCTGGTTGGCTTGCTTGTGCCCAATCTCTTGGCGATCAATACTCAAGCTTTAACCATTGGCGGCAATACCAGTGATCTCTACAACTATGTGGAAACACTCAACCCCGAAAGCCGCGTGCTGATTGCCTACGAAGGTGATTTACGCCATAACGCTGAGCTTGGGCCGTTGGAACACGCAATTTCCCAACATCTGATCGAGCGTAAAGTGCCGATGTTATTGCTTTCGACTGATACTGAAGGGAGTTTGCTGGCAAGCCAACGTGCTGCCCAATTTCCAGTGATCGATGCTAACACAGGCTATACTGGCGAAGGTGCTGAATACTTGAATCTTGGTTGGGTCAAAGGCAATGAACTTGGAATTGCCCAACTTGGCAGTAATTTGCGTGGCGCAATTGCCAACCTTTTGCTCAATCGCGAAGGTGCTGATGTTAATTTGTTGCGAATTATGTCGAAATTGAATTCCAACAATCAGCTTGATCGCCCACGGATTACCACGACCAAAGACCTTGATTTGTTGATTGTGGTTGCTGATGAGCCAGGCGATGTCCAGCGCTGGATGGAGCAATTCTGGGCGCGTGAACCAGCCCTGCCAGTTGCCATTTTAACCACCAATGAAGTCTTACCCCAAATCCAACCCTATGTTGATGTTAATGTTAACGGCACGCCCGCCGCAATTTATACGGCAGCAGGCTTGGTTGGCGAACAACAATATATGGCTTTACGTTCGAATAACACCAATACTAATACCAATGGCCCGATCACAGCCCTGAGTTTAGGGATGATCACCACGGTTGTGGTGGTGTTAGTCGGTGGGTTGCTTCAGTTGCAACGGCGTATCCGTGGAAAGAGGAATAGCTAGTGACAACGCTTGGCCCTTGGATCGCCTTTGGCTTGACCTTAATTGTGCTCAGCCGTGCGTTTGGCGAAAATCCACTATTTCGATTCAGCCAATATTTGTTTGTTGGTTTGGCGCTTGGCTATACGCTCACGGTGGTGGTCACAACGATTTTTATTGTGCCAAGCGGCGATATGCTCGATAACCCCGATAGCGTTGGTACCGCCTTATTTATTGTTCCTGTGCTGATTGGGGTACTGTTGTTGACCCGTTTACGGACGCAGCAATTCTCGTGGCTGGCTAACATTCCGTTATCGCTGTTGTTTGGGGTAGCCGCCGCAGTTGCAATTGCTGGCACGCTCCTAGGCACACTCCTGCCACAGTTACAAGCCTCGTTCTTTTCAGTCACAAGTTTTACCGATGGTAGTAATTTGGGTGCGGCAATCGGTAAGTTGGTTTTGGTGATTGGCATTGTGCTTGTGTTGCTGTCGTTTCGGTTTAGTAAGGCGGCCACGCCTGAAGCTGCTGATCATACGGAAACCTTAAAACCAAGCTTGGTCGCAAAATTTGGCCGAATGTGGCTTTTGCTCAGTTTGGGGGCGGTCTTTGCCGCTACGCTGATCACCTATCAATCAGCCTTGATTGATCGAATTCAGTTTTTGCTGCGGCAAATAATAGGCGTGATCTCTTAGGGGTTGCGAAAGGATTGATATGACGACCGCTGATCCTGCTGCACTGCTTGTCGTTGATATTGGCACGTTATTTACTCACGTGGCGCTGCTCGAACTGGTTGCAGGCGAGTACCGTTTGTTGGGTCGTGCCCAAGCGCTCTCAACCCTGGAGCCACCAATTGCCGATGCATGGCATGGTATTTTGGCCGCGATTCGCGAAATTGAGCAATTAACATTCCGTGCGATTGCCCATGTCGATGGTTTGATGACCCCCCATCGTGCTGATGGTTCAGGTGTTGATGGTATGGTGGTAACTACTAGCGCTGCTGGTACGTTGCCAATTGTTTTGGCTGCCATTTCCAACGATACCACTGGCGCTAGTTTGCGACGGGTTGCCCGTTCGAGCTATACCACGGTGCTCGATATGGTCACGCTTGATGAATATGGTGACCCCGATTTAGCCGAAGGCGAAAGTTGGATCGATTATCAATTGGCCAATTTGGTGCGCTTGCCTGCTGCAACCGTGCTGCTGGCTGGTGGAATCGATGGCGGCAACTCGGCTCCGCTTGAGCGTTTGGCCCACATGCTGGGCTTTACCGTCTTACGGCTTGAACAAATTAATTCGCGTGAGTTCGCCCATGTAATTTTTGCGGGCAATACCGCTGCCTACCCTGGCATCGAGGAGGCTCTTTCCACGATTGCGCCAATTACTGCTACTGCGAATGTGTTGCCTGCGATTGGGGTTGAACAATTGATGCCAGCTCGCTTGGAATTAATTCGTTCGTACAATGATCGCGTCTTGCCAAAACTGCCAAGTTTCAACCGCATGCGAGCCATGAGCAGCGATATGATTCGTTGTACCAGCGATGGTTTTGGTCCATTGGTGCGCTTTATCGCTAAACATCATGGCCGGAATACCTTGATTGTTGATATTGGTGCGATGACGAGCGCTGGCTATGCTTCCGACGGAACTCAATTGCACCTGACCGTCGAGACCAATTGTGGCACGGCC
>NZ_DOPT01000042.1:0-4762 GCF_003512625.1 Herpetosiphon sp.
CACTGCGGCGGGAGAGGGGCATTCCAATAGTCATGCTGGGATGGGTTTCCCCCTCGCTTGCTCGGCGGAGAGGGGGCTAGGGGGTGAGGGCATGCCAGTCGGCGGTAAATCCCACCCAACCTTAAAACCCACCCTTGTAAGGAGTAGGCTATGGGTCAGGGCACTTACTACTCAACCAACTTGCCAAGTTGGCGCAAATGCTGCTTGACGGCTTCGGCAATCGCCGGATCAGGATTGAGAAATGGATATGATTGTGCTGTTTGAAGCAATGACCCATAGCGAAAACTATAGAATATATGATTTTGACGAAAACTCGAATACATAGCGGTCTCGTCAGAAGGGATAAATCGGGCCGTATCTTCTGAAAGTAAGGAGGTTAAGATGATTCGTTGTTGTTGAAACACCACGATGACTTTGCTGCCTTCATGCATAAAAAAGGGAGTTTCTTGCGGTCGATTATGCCAAGAATTTATGATCTTAATAGTTTGTTCACGCCAATCGTAGGCAATGATATCCGATTCATGAATTATATAGGCGGCATGTTCTAAATCAATTGTTGATAAAAGATTCAATGTATCAGAAATATGTGGGTTAGCGGCTTTTTGAGAATTTATATCTTCATTGGTAAAGATATAAATTTTTAATTCGTTATTATCCACAATATTCTCCTTATTCGTGCAAGAAATTAAAAATAATATTATTAGTAATAAATATTTATATTTTTTCATTATTAACCTCTATTTGCAATAACCTGAATCTTCACATCTTTTCATATAATTAATCATTGTTGCTTCAGCAGAAATGTCTAATTCCTCTTTTGTATGGGTATAATTTACTAAACCCTCGTTTGGATGGGGTTTCCCCAAAGATGAAATAGGTTCAAAACCCTTTCTTGGAGTATACCAATTATAAGGTACAAGATTTAATATCGCATCATTATCGTTCATTTTAGAATGCCAGGTTTCTAATGAAACAGGCTGACTGAAAAGAGATGGATCGATAACCATCGGTGTAATTGAACCATCATTATTTCTAACCTTGACTGTTGGTGCAACATGCCATCCCCAGTCCACAATCCCATCATATGAGCTTACATCATCATACTTTTGATCAGAATAACGATATTCGGTTGGTACAGTAAGATGGGTATCAGGGGCTGTTCCTGATGCTTGGATATACGCTTTCTCTAACGATTCTAGCGGTATACCATACCGTTCATGAATCCGATAGGTCATAAGATGTGCCCGTGCATAACAGCCATCATTAGCATACTTGAATGCAATATCTGGCTCATTGGCCATATCGTTAAAAATAATGGTTGCTTCTGCCTCACTTACTGAGCCATCAGGATGAGGATTGACCTTATCGCCAAAATTCTTTTGCCACTCAGCAAACAATTGCTGCGCCAATTCGATCAGCTTTTGCACGAATGGCAGTTTCAGTGGTGGTTCAGGCGGGGTTGGGGTTGGGGTGTTCGCATCAGCCTCTTGAACCAACATCGCACCATTACCACCTACGGCCATCGCGCCAACATCGCCGCGAAACAGCGCGGCGGCTTCAGCCTCGGCATCGGCCATGATCTTCCGAATGGCCTTGGTGGTTTCAACACTGCCTTGCAAGACGTGGAGCAAGCGCTGAAAAGCTGGCTTAACTACATGGTCAAATTCTTGAAAACAGGCGTTGGCGGCGTTGCCTTGCCATTGGCCAGCTTGTAACGCGGCCATGGTTTGGCAGAGGCTGGCTTGAATCGTTTGGCTCTGATCATGCAGTTTTTGGAAACGTTGAATGATCGGATCGACTACGGCATAGTCGATCTGCACAATGGTTGCGGGCATCTTAATAAAACCTCATACCGAGGAGGGGAACTCTGGCAAACATGCGGGAAAATTGGAGAGGATCGCCCTCAGTTCTACTCAATGCTGTTGATTATAACGGCATAGCTAGCTAGTGCAAGGGTGATTTTAGGGGATGCTGGGTTTGTTTGAGAATGGATTTGTTGTTCCCTCACCCCCTAATTCCCTCTCCCGCACGCGAGGCGAGGGGGAACCGTCCATCATGATGATTGGAACGCCCCTCTCCCGCCGCAGTGGGAGAGGGGTTGGGGGGTGAGGGAATGTTAAAACCTACTCTTGTAAGGCTAGGGGGTGAGGGCACTAATAGCCTTCAGGTTGGCGATAGGTCTCTAAATTGGAAAATTTCGTTGTCGAGCGAAAAAAGCGCAAAGGCACGATCCCGGTTGGGCCGTTACGGTGCTTGGCTAGGTGAATTTCGGCGATGCCCTTCTTATCAGTTTCGGGATCATACAGCTCTTCACGATAAATAAACATCACGATATCCGCATCTTGCTCGATACTGTTATGCACAATGATATTATTTGCCACAAAATTATGGAGCGTATCCACCGTCAAATCATAAACTGGCTCAACGCCATCAGGCTCGATGCTAATGATTGTTTCCCATTCAATCGCGGTTGGTTGGCTGTTGCTACCCAATTCATGGGCAATTTCCTGTGAGATGGCAATTTGGCTGGTTTGATGCAACTGATCAAGCCGTTGCCAACCATCAATGGTTAAGAATTTATGGTTAACCGTGGCGCGAATACTGCGCCCTAGCTTAGTACGGAGTTTAAAAACAGGTTTTGTGCCAGTTGTAAAGGCATGGGTAACAGGCCATGATTCAAGTTTCCAAGTTGCTTGATTCAGCGCTAGAACATTAAAGCCTTGTTGCCCAACTAATTGATCGATTCGGACATAATGACCTTGATCAGGCAAATAGATTTGGGTATCGCCTGTGAGACACCCTGATTCGCGCAAATCGGAGAGCATGGGAACGTGGGTGGTGCGGCTTTCGACGGCCCGCGAAAGCTGCGAAAGCGCAATCACTGGCACATTGATTTCGCGGGCCAAGGCCTTGAGTCCACGGCTAATTTCGCTAATTTCCTGGACACGGTTGCCATCGCGTTTGCCGCCACCCTGCATCAACTGCAAATAATCGATGATAATCAGATCGATGCCTGCCTCAGCTTGCAAGCGCCGACATTTGGAGCGCACATCCATAATGCTGGCTCCAGGTGAATCATCGATATAAATTGACATGGTGGAGAGTTTACCAAGCGCCTCGGTCAGCAACTGCAAATCACTATCGCGAATTTGGCCAGTCCTCAGCTTTTGCATATCCACGCCAGTTTCGGTGGCCAAAATCCGCTGCATCAGCTGATCGCGACTCATTTCAAGGCTAAAAATCGCCACGCAGGCCTCAGATTCCTTGGCGGCGTTGTAGGCAATATTCAAGGCCAAGCTGGTTTTGCCAGTGGCTGGCCGCGCCGCCAAAATCAACAAGTCGGAGCGTTGCAAGCCACCAGTTAATTTATCAAAATCGGTAAAGCCTGTTTTGAGGCCCACAACTTCGCCGCCGCGCTCCTGCATTTGGCTAATTTGCTCGAAGAAACTATCGACAACTGCACCGATATGAATAAAGCCATCGGCGGTACGCCGCTGCGAAACCGCAAATAATTCTGATTCGGCCTGATCGAGCGCAGCCTCAAGCTCTTGAGTTTCGTCATAACCGAGGGCCGCAATCTTGCCGCCAGCGATGATCAAACGGCGCAATAGTGCGGTGCGTTCAACGATGCGGGCATAATATTCGACGTGCACCGAGGTTGGCACACTATTCGAAAGCTCAAGCAAATACTGAACCCCGCCGACGACCTCTAATTGATCTTTGCGGCGCAGCTCATCGGTAACATTGACCAAATCGGGTGGCACACGGCGGTTGTAACAAGCCACTTGGGCATTAAAAACCAAGCCATGCTTTTCAAGATAAAAATAGTCGCTAGCAAGCCAAGGTGCAACTGGAATAATTGCATCACGATCAAGCAAAATCGAACCAAGGGTGGCACGTTCGGCGTTAATATCGGCGGGTAACGACTTATCCATAGCGACCTCGGATGTGGAAAATGTTGGGATAACGGGTGGATACACAGTCGAAAAGCTGTGGAAACCAACGGCTAAAGCACTGATGCCGCGCTCATTGGCGCGGCATCAGCGGTTGGACCAAACGAATGAACTAGGCTTCGGTGCTCGCAACTTCGGCAGCTTCGGCTGCGGGCTGAACACTACCTTCACCATTTTCACCTTCGACCACCACATTGATGTGTGGTTCGAGACCAGCGAGCAACCGCACGCCGATTGAATACACACCAGTGCGCTTGATTGGCTCGTCGAGTTGGATTTTGCGGCGATCAACTTCTTGACCGATGGCTGCTTGCAGTTTTTCAGCAATGTCTGAGCTGGTTACTGAACCATACAAGCGATCTTGTTCGCCCACTTTGGTGACGAACTTCAAGGTTACGCCATTGATGCTGTCGGCCAAACCACGTAATTCTTCACGTTGTTTAGCTTCGAGTTTGCGTTGTTTGGCCAAGCGTTCTTCAGCTTGCTTGATCAAACCAGGTGTTGCAAACACAGCCAGCTTCTTTGGCAATAAATAATTGCGACCGTAGCCACCAGATACTTCTTTGATGTCGCCCGCAGTACCAAGGTGTTCGACATCTTGAATCAACAGAACCTTCACGGAATAGCTCCTTTAGTTTAGCGGTGCTGGTGCCCGCCACATCTGCGGGCTTGTATTTACAACCCTCATCAGGTGAGGGAGCATACCATGAGAATAGCCCCAAATTTGGGGCTGCGCGTTATCTTACCATAGATCATAATTTCTCGTCAAAGTCTTTTAGTAAGGCAAAAGGCAAAAATCAGAAGTCAAA
>NZ_DOPT01000049.1:0-3675 GCF_003512625.1 Herpetosiphon sp.
TTAAGTTTTAGAAGGTTTCGCCGCTGGCTAAATCTTGGTCAACAAAGCTCCGCGCGGTAACCACAACATTCCGGCCAATCGTATGGCTTGCGCTAATGCGGGCAGCTTTACCGATGACGCTCAAGCCAGTGTTGAGCAATTGAGGTTGGGCAGCATTGGGCGTGCCAATCGAGCCTTCGCCAATCCGGCAATCACGGCCAATCACCACCTGTTTATCGACCACACAGTTATCGAGCACCACGCCTGGCTCAATCACGCTATCGGGCATAATTACCGAGTCGCGGATAATTGCGCCTGCGCCAACCACAACACCCGTGCCAATTACCGAGCCAGAAACATGGCCATCGACGCGACAGCCATCACAGAGCAAGCTGCGTTCAATGCGGGCTGAGGCTCCGAGTTGGGCGGCAGGTCGTTCAAACGAGCGAGTCCGCACCACCCACTCAGGATCATACAAATCGAGCGCGGGAGTTTCGGCCAGCAAAGCTATATTGGCTTCGTAATAAGCTTGCACCGTGCCAACATCGGCCCAATAGCCGTTGAAGGTGTAGGCACATACATTGGCTTCGTTGACGATCCGTGGCAGCATTTCGCTACCAAAATCGACCGCCTGATCACGATACAGCAGATCGACCAGATAATCTTTGCGAAAGGCATATACGCCCATCGAGGCCAAGGCACTACTGGTACGGCGCGGTTTTTCCTCGAATTTGGTCACGCGACCCTCGCCATCGACCGAAACCATGCCATAGCGATAGGCTTCATGCGGCGGCACGCTATGCACCGCCAAGGTAATATCCGCGCCACGCTGCATATGCAAATCGAGCAATGGCCGATAATCCATCTTATAAACGTGATCGCCCGCCAAGACCATCACATAATCAACCGGACGTTCTTCGATCACATCAAGATGATAGCGAATTGCATCGGCAGTACCGCGTTGCCAACCGCCGCCATCGGGAGTTGGAAAGGGGTGCAGTACCCGCACGCCACCTTGCAAGCGGTCGAGATCCCATGGTTTGCCCACGCCAATATGCTCGTGCAATGAACGTGGTTGGTGCTGCGAAAGCACCCCAACATCGTAAATGCCCGAATTCACACAATTCGAAAGCGTAAAATCAATAATTCGATATTTGCCAGCAAATGGCGTGGCGGCAGCGGCTCGTCCAGCGGTTAGGGCGCTTAACGAAGGGCTAGCACCACCAGCCATAATCAAAGCTAAAACACGCATATACAACACTCCCCAGCACTAGATCGACTCGCCACTGGCCACATCGCCGTTGAATTGGTCCTCATCGCAATCGGAGGCAATCACAACATTGCGGCCAATGCTGATGCCGGCAGGAATATGCGCACCTTTGCCAACAATGCTAATGCCTGTGGTCAATTTATCTGGTTGCAAGCGATTGGGAACGTTCTCAGTGCCAACCCCAAGTTGCACATTGGCCCCAATCACCACATCTTTATCGACAATTACCCGATCAAGCACTGCACCTGGGCCAATCCAAGTATCGGTCATCACGATCGAATCGCGTACAATCGCCCCAGGTGAAACATAGACCCCAGGCGAGAGCACCGAATGCTCAACCGTGCCGCGCACCACACAGCCATTGCAAATCATTGAGCCTTCGACTTTGCTTTGCGGGCCGAATTTGGCTGGTGGGCGTTCTTCCGAGCGGGTGTGAATGCGCCATTCAGCATCAAACAAATCGAGGGTGCAAGCCGGATCAAGCAATTCCATGCTGGTTTCCCAGTACGATTGTACCGTGCCCACATCAACCCAATAGCCTGAGAAGGGGTGGGCATACACATTGTCGTTGGCAATCATCGTGGGAATCACATGCTTGCCAAAATCAAGATTGGGATATTGGCTACTGGTTTCGCGCAAGCGTTCGACCAAACGTTTGGCATCAAACACATAAATGCCCATCGAGGCCAACGTGCCCTTATCGCGGGCTTTGGGCTTTTCGGTAAATTCGACGACTTGATCATCATCATTGACCGTCATAATCCCAAAACGATCAGTTTCTTCGAGCGAGACGTGCATGACTGCCACGGTTAGATCGGCGTTTTTAGCGAGGTGGGTGGCGATCAACTCACGATAATCCATCTTATAAATATGATCGCCCGAGAGAATTAGCACCAGATCGGCGCGTTGTTCACGGATGTAATTGATATTTTGCAGAATGGCATCGGCAGTGCCGCTATACCAACTCTGATCATTGCGACCTTGGTAGGGCTGAAGCAAGCGTACCCCACCGCGATTGCGGTCGAGATCCCATGGCTTGCCAATGCCGATATGGTCGTTGAGCGAATGAGGCCGATATTGAGTGAGCACCGCAACATCGAAAATATTGGAGTTAACACAGTTGGAAAGCGTAAAGTCGATAATGCGATACTTGCCAGCAAATGGAACCGAGGGCTTGGCGCGTTTTTCGGATAGCACGCTTAAACGTGTCCCCTCACCGCCAGCCATAATCATCGCGACTACGCGCATAGAACCTCCTTTGGTACCGGGGATTCACGCACCATTATAACCAATTTTGCTCATGCTCAAGCCACAATCTCGTGCTCGATCTGCTTCAAATTGTCCATATCCAAGGCTTGCTAGGTTTGCTATGCTTACAAGGTATTGGTGTGTTACGAGGAAATGCGCATGAGCAACCACGATCAATTAGCTTTAGTTCGCCAACGCCATATTCATTTGATGCAATTGACCCTTGATACCCTAGGTCATGTGTTGAGCGATGTAACTCAAGCCCAAGCTACCACGTTTCGCGATGGCCCCGATGGCTGGACAGTGGTCGAAGTGCTGTGCCATTTACGCGATTACGACCAGATCTTCCTTGAGCGAGCGATTATGATGCGTGATGGCGATTTTCCGTTATTGCCAATCTATGATCACGAAGCTATGGTGATTGAGCGCAACTACAATAGTAACGATCTGCGCACAGTCTATGCTGCCTTGCAGGAATCACGCCCGCGTTTTATCGCATTTTTCCAAGCACTCACGCCTGAGCAATGGGAAAAAGCTGGTACGCACCCCGAACGTGGCTATTTTTCGCTGACCGATGCAGCGATGCAAGTTGGCATCCACGATGTTACCCATCTTGAGCAAATTACTCGAATTTTGTTGCAAGCAAAGGGGCAATAAGCATGTCAGATCCAACTTTGATTGATTCGATGCTGCGTTGGCATCTGCCGCTGATGAGCCGCACGCTCGAAACCTTGGGGCATATTTTAGCTCGCGTCAGCCAGCAACAAGCCACGACCTTGCGCGATGGCGCTGATGGCTGGACGGTTTTGGAAGTGGTTTGTCATTTGCGCGATTACGATCAAATTTTTCAAGAACGAGCAAGCAGTATTCTCGAACAGGATAATCCGCTGTTTCAAAGCTACAATCCCGATCAGCTTGCCCGTGAGCGCGACTACAACGCCAGCGAGTTGCATGCTGTTTATGCAGAATTATGTGTTTCACGCACGCGCTACGTGGAGTTTTTCCAAAGCCTTAGCCCTGAACAATGGCAGCGCCATGGTACCCATCCCAAATTAGGCGTATTCTCATTGGCTGATGCTTTGATGCAGGTAACTGGCCACGATCTGATACATATGGAGCAAATTACACGAATTTTGTTGCAGGCTGAATAACCTGATTCCCTCACCCCAACCCCTCTC